>JAUWSZ010000346.1 GCA_030609865.1 bacterium
AGGTATTAGGTATAAGGTATTAGCCCACCCCCAACCTCCCCGTTGGGGGGCAAAGGTGGGGAGCTAATACCTAACAGCTAATACCTAATACCAGAATTGGCATCACGATTGCAGCATCCGGCCCAATCTCCTGGCGCAGCTACAGCGATCCCCTTTTTTTCAAGTGAATCATTAAGGCGGCTATGGCTGCAGGCGTCACGCCCGAGATTCGCGAGGCCTGGCCCAGATTGACCGGTCGGATTTCTTCCAGCTTTTCCTGTGCCTCCCGGGAGAGGCCGCGCAACTCACGAAACTTGAGGTCCGCAGGAAACGAAACATTCTCGAATCGCCGGACCCGCTCGACTTCCTCGATCTCTCGCTCGATGTAATTCTCGTATTTCACCTGGATCTCCACCTCTTCCCAAACGGCCGGGTCAAACCGATCCATCGGGATTCCGAGTAAACGCAGGTGTGAGACATTGGCCGAGGGCCTTCGCAAGAACTGCTTCAGATCGATGGGCTGTTTGAGCGGAGCCTGCCCCAATTCTTTCAGCCGAGCCCGGGTGGCAGGGTCCGGCTTGAGTCTTGTCTCGGCCAGCATCTCCAGAATTGTCTGGATCTGGTGTCTTTTTTTCTCACAGGCATCATATCGCTCCCTGGAGAGCAGGCCTCGCCGGTAGCCCTGCTCGAAGAGCCGGAGATCCGCATTGTCTTCGCGGAGCAGAAGCCGGTATTCGGCTCGGGACGTGAACATGCGGTACGGTTCGTTCGTCCCGTGCGTGACGAGATCGTCGATGAGCACCCCGATGTAGGCCTCGGACCGCCCGAGGACCAGCGGCTCCTCGCCTCGAAGGGAGGCCGCAGCGTTGATTCCGGCCATGAGTCCCTGCGCAGCCGCCTCCTCGTACCCTGAGGTGCCGTTCACCTGGCCGGCAAGGAACAGATTGGAAACACTCTTCGCCTCGAGGGTTGGCTTGAGCTGCGTCGGATAGGCAAAATCATACTCCACGGCGTACCCGGGTCGGATGATCTCCACCTGTTCCAGGCCCGGAATCGTGCGGAGAAATCGCATCTGCGTGTCCAGGGAGAGGCTCGTGGGGACCCCGTTCGGGTAGATCTCGTTCGTCTCCAGGCCCTCGGGCTCGAGGAAGATCTGGTGGCGCACCTTTTCCGGAAACCGCATCACCTTGTCTTCGATGGAAGGGCAGTATCGGGGACCGATCCCCTTGATGACGCCCGTATAAAGGGGCGAGCGATCCAGGCCGGACCGGATGATTTCGTGGGTCTTCTCGTTCGTGTAGGTGATGTAGCAGGGAACCTGGGGTTGAGTGATTTTCGGAGTGGAGAAGGAAAAAGGCCGGGGATTCTCGTCTCCGTGTTGCGGCTCCAGTCCCTCGAATTCAATCGTCCCGCCATCGAGTCGCGGGGGCGTTCCGGTTTTGAGCCTCCCCAGCTTCACGCCCAGGGATTCGAGGCTTTTCGAAAGCCCTTTCACGCAAACGTCACCCGCCCGTCCACCTTCCTGCTGTGTCAACCCCACGTGCATCAAGCCTCGCAGGAAGGTGCCGGTGGTCACGATCACGGTCCGGGACGGATAGCGCACGCCGTGTTCCGTCTCCACGCCACACACGCGGCCTTTTTCGACGAGGACGCGCTCCGCGATGGCTTGCTTGAGATCGAGGTTCTCCTGTTCCTCCAGGACTCGCTTCATGTAGCGTCGGTATTGGCATCGGTCTGCCTGCGCCCGGGAGGACCGGACGGCCGGTCCCTTTTTTCGGTTCAGGAGTCGGAACTGGATCCCGGTCTGATCGATGCACCGAGCCATCTCCCCACCCAGGGCATCGATTTCTCGCACGATTTGCCCCTTGGCCAGCCCACCGATGGCAGGGTTGCAGGACATCTGTGCCACCGTGTCCAGGTTCGCGGTGAGCAGCAGGGTGGTCAAGCCGATCCGCGCCGTGGCGAGCGCCGCTTCGCATCCCGCGTGCCCGGCCCCGATGACGATGACATCATATGTCTTCGAGTGTGCATCCACCTCTGATTGATCTCCTCGTGGGGTGGCTCAGTGGCTAGTGGTTTTCGTGCCCGTGCCCGTGTGCGTACCCGTGCCCGAATCAGAGAACGAGACAGAGGCTCTGTAAGGCCTTTGCCGTTAGGTATTAGGTATAAGGTATTAGCCCACCCCCAACCTCCCTGTCGGGCACGGGCACGGGGCCTGCCCCCTGATCCCTTTGTTCTTTCGCCCTTGCCCTTTCGCCTCTTTCCTGACCCCTGACCCCTGATCCCTGACCCCTGACTACTTGCCTATGCAAAAAGCGTCAAATATTCCGCAAAGGATCTCCTCCGGGGTCGTCTCGCCAAGGATTTCGCCGAGCGCCCGCAAGGCGTGACGAAGGTCCGCGGCCAGAAGGTCTCCCAGCAGGGGACGGGCGGAAATCTGTCCGGTTGCCCGTTCAAGGGCCTCGAAGCACCTCTCCAGGACATTCCGATGACGCACGTTCGTAATCACGGCCCGGGAGTCGAGATCGAGCTTGTCGCCCGTAAGTTGTTTTAGGATCTCTTCCTGCAAACGTTCGATCCCGGTTCGGTACAAGGCGGAAACCGCCACACAGGGCAGAGGCAGAAACGATCGCATCCCTTCCTCCAGAGCGGACGCCGGCACCAGATCGATCTTGTTGATCACGACGAGCGTTCTCCCCGGGGGCGCAAAGTCCGGCGTCCGGTCCCACGGTTCCGATTCGAGACGTGTCGCATCGACCACGTAGAGGAGCAGATCGGCCGTATCGATCTGACGCCTGGCGAGAACAACCCCCTGGGCCTCGATCTCTTCCGCGTTCTCCCGGAGCCCGGCCGTATCGATCATGCGTACCGGAACGCCCGAGAGGACAATCGACTCCTCCAGATAATCCCGGGTGGTGCCCGGCGTCGGGCTTACGATCGCTCGTTCCTTTCCGACCAGAACGTTCAACAGGGTGGACTTGCCCACATTGGGCCTTCCCCCGATGACCATGCTCACACCGTCCCGGTAGAGATGCGCCTTGGCGTAGGTCGCCGCAAGTTCTCGGACGGCCCGCATCGTCTCTTCGATCTGCCCTCGCATCCGGACAAAATCCGGGTCGGGGAGGTCCTCTTCCGGAAAATCAAGCCACGCCTCCACCTCCATCAGCACTCCCTTGAGGGCCTCCTCGACCGCCTGGATCTCGCCGGAAAGGTGGCCGTCGAGCTGGCGCTGGGCAAAGCGCAGGGCCGTCTCGCTCTTTGCCTGCACGACATCGGCGACCGCTTCGGCCTGGACCAGGTCGATCCTGCCGTTCATGAAGGCCCGCCGGGTGAACTCCCCCGGTTCGGCCAACCGAACCCCCTGAGCCACGACGAGCTCCAGGACTCTTCGAACGGGCAGGGCTCCCCCGTGGCAATGGATCTCCACCACGTCCTCGCGGGTGTACGTATTCGGCGCCCGCATGACGACCAACAGGGCTTCGTCGACGACGGAGTTGTCCCGGGGATCGCAAACATGTCCGTAGGTGAACCGGTGGGATTGAAATCGTTCGGGGGGCGTCTTGGGCTGAAAGATGTGAGCCGCGGTCTTCTCTGCGTCCGGCCCGGATATCCTCACGATACCGATTCCGCCGACACCGAAAGGGGTCGAGATGGCGACAATCGTGCCCCCCTCAAGAGGCAGCGCCGGAACCCTCATACCGCTTCGACCTCCCGCCGTTGACGGGGTGGATGACGAGCTTCCTCATCTCTCCCTTGCCCACGCTCTTGGTCTCGAGGGCACGATCGTTCTTCAGGGTGAGGTGGACAATACGGCGGTCGTGGGCATTCATGGCCTCGATCGTAATCGGCTTCCTCTTCTTTTTCACCTTCTGCCCGAGCCGGACCGCCATATTTCGCAGGGTTTGTTCCCTTCGTTTGCGATACTGCTCCATATCCACTTCGATCCGTTTGGCAGAATCTCCGGAGCGGTTCACCATCTTGTTGGCCAGGAACTGCAAGGCATCCAGGGTCTGTCCCCTCTTCCCGATCAGAAGGCCTGTCTTGTCCCCATGGATTTCCAGGAGGATTCGCTCGCTCGTTTCTTCCTCGATCTCCACAGTGGCCTGCTCCGACAACCAGCCAATCAACCCTTGCAGAACCTCCCGGGCCTTCTGGGCCTTGTCGGTTTCCTCGGTTTTCTCAGTTTTCTCGGTTTCCTCTTCGTCCTCGGATGAAACCGATTTTTCAGCGACGGCTTGTTGGATCTCGGGCACATCATCATGCAGCTCTTCCCGGCTTTCCCTCTTCGACCAGGCACGAATCTTCACTTTCTTCCCGCCCACGAAACTGAAAAAACCGCGCCCACTGTCCGACAGAACCTCTATCCCGATCTCCTCAACAGACACCCCGAGTTCCCGGGCTGCCTTCTGCATCGCATCGTCCTTGCTCTTGCCCTCCACTTCGACAAACCGCATAGACTTCCCTCCCCGTGGAATTATTGTTTTCGCCTTTGCG
>JAUWSZ010000168.1 GCA_030609865.1 bacterium
GACTGAGTTTCACGGCACCCATATACGGCTGGGGACATGCCTTTGTGATCAGGAAGCCGTCTTTCACGTCGTACCCGTCTTCCCGGAGGCGGAGAGCGAGTTCCTTCATCCTTTCTTCACCACCGGTACCGACCACCCGGACGCAGTTGTTACAGCTGACGATCGAGATCGTATCCTCCGGGCTCAATTGTTCCGTGATCGTCTCGTACGGCAGGGATTCTGTGAGTACCATTCCGATTACCTCTCCTTGTTCGTGATATACATTTGCGACTTGTTTTGAATCGTTCCTTTCCGGGCTGAAAACCTTCTGCAATCCACCAGGAGGGAAGCTTCCCTCCCTACTCTCTGAGCACCGCATCGAACCTGCACACGTCGTAGCAGGTGCCGCAGTGGATGCAACAGCTCTGGTCGATAACGTGAACCTCCTTCTTCTCGCCGGAGATGCAGGAGGCCGCACAGGCACGGGCACAGGCCATGCACCCGTTGCACGTCTCGGGATCGATGGAGTATTCCACGAGCTTTCGGCATACGAGGGCCGCACAACGCTTTTCCCGGATGTGCGCCTCGTATTCGTCACGGAAGTGGCGAATCGTGCTGAGCACCGGATTCGGCGCCGTCTGGCCCAGCCCGCACAGGGCGGTCTTCTTAATGATGTTGCCCAGGTTTTCCAGTTCCTCGATGTCCCCTTCTCTTCCTTTTCCTTCGGTGATCCTCGTGAGGATATCGAGCATGAGTCCCGTTCCCTCCCGGCCGGGCGTACACTGCCCGCAGGATTCCTCCTGGACGAATTCGAGGAAGAAACGCGCCGTATCCACCATGCAGCTCTTGTCGTCCATGACCACGAGCCCGCCGGATCCCATAATGGCTCCCAAGGCGGTCAGGCTCTCGTAGTCGATCGGGGTATCCAGATGTCTTGCGGGGACGCATCCTCCGGAGGGACCGCCGCATTGAACGGCCTTGAACGTTCCGCCCTCCGGCACTCCGCCGCCGATATCGTAGATGATTTTTCTCATGGGCGTGCCCATTTCCACTTCCACAAGGCCGTTGTTCACGATCGTTCCGGCCAGGGAAAAAATCTTGGTGCCCTTGCTCTTCTCGGAACCGACCGCTGCATACCAGCCGGCCCCATTGCGCAGGATGATCGGAACGGTGGCGAGGGTCTCGACGTTGTTGATCACCGTAGGTTTTCCGTAAAGACCCGACGACGCGGGAAAGGGCGGCTTCGGCCGGGGAACGCCACGCTGCCCCTGAACGGAATGGATCAGGGCGGTCTCCTCGCCGCAGACGAAGGCGCCCGCACCGATCATGACCTCGATGTCGAAATCGAATCCCCTTCCGAAGATATCGCTGCCCAGCAGCCCGTACGCACGCGCCTGGTCGATTGCGTGGGATATCAATTCCACGGCCAGAGGGTATTCCATGCGCACGTAGATGATTCCCTGGCCCGCGCCGATGGCATACGCCCCGATCGCCATGCCCTCGAGGATGCTCTGGGGGTCTCCTTCGAGTTGGGAGCGATCCATGAACGCGCCGGGGTCGCCCTCGTCGGCGTTGCATATCAGGTACTTCTCGCTGCCCGGCGCCTTTCTGCAATATTGCCACTTGACGCCGGTGGGAAAGCCCGCGCCGCCTCGTCCCCGGAGGCCGGAACTCCGGATTTCCTCGATCACCTGCTCCGGTGTCATTTCCGTCAATGCCTTGGCCAGCGCGGACCATCCGTCCATGGCGATGTATTCATCGATCCTGTAAGGGTTGATCGCGCCGCAGTTCTTTCGCGTGATTCTGTGCTGAGGGACGAAGAAATCCACTTCTTCCAGGTCGGCAAGCGGCTCTGCCGGTAGCGGCGCAGGGATGGCGGGCGCTTCGGAAGGACCCATGTCTGCCTGGCGCGCACCGTTGATCGGGTTCTTCGACAACAGGAGTTCCCGAACCACCTTTCCGCCGATGAGGTGTGACTCTACGATTTCGAGGAGGGACTCCGGAGATACCGTCGCATACCGTATGATGGGTTCGCCTTTTCGGGCCACGGAAACGATCGGCTCCCGTTCGCAGATCCCGATGCATCCCGCCTCATCGAGTATTACGTCCAGGCCTTCTTTTTCCACCATCTCCCGGAGCGCGCTCATGACCTCTTGCGCACCCGATGCGATGCCGCAGGTTCCCATGTGTACGATGACCTTTGTATCTTTTTCTTCATCGCTCCTTATGGCGCAGGCAACGCTCGATTTCTCCTTTATTCTTCGGAGATCCTCCACTCCGAGTTTTTCCATCAGCCGTCTCCCGGGTCCTCTTTCGAGTAGCGTGACAGCAGGCCCTTGACGCTGCGCCGCGAAACCCGGCTATAGATATCGGAGTCGATTCTCACCACCGGGGCGAGGGCGCAGGCACCCATACAGCGGACAGGCTGAATGGAGAACTCGCCGTCCGGGGTGGTCTCCCCGGTCTTGACCTCGAGGGTACGCTCCAACTCCTCGAGCACCCGCTTGCCACCCCGCACGTAACATGCCGTGCCCTGGCAGGAGGTAATCCTGTGCCTGGCAGGAGGCATCGTAATGAAATACGAGTAGAAGGAGGCGATGCCGTGGATGTCGACAGGCGGCACACCGAGCCCTCCGGCGATTCTCATCATCGCCTCCCGGGGCAGATAGCCGAAGATCTCCTGGGCCGCGCTCATGGCACGGATCGCGGCCCCGGTTTTGTTCCTTACTTCCTCGATCCGGGCATCCAGTTCTCGGACCTTTTCCGGTGCGAATTCGGCGTCACCGGCCCCGGTTGTTTGCGTGGAATTCGAATCCATTGATGAACTCTCCTTGAAATACCTACATCATAAAGAGACAGCATGGGTGAGAAGGTTACCAGGTTTTTTCAGTTTTGCAAAGCGGGCCACTAACCCTCTCGTCATACCGCTTGATCACATGGATCCCGTATGGATTTGATTCCCTTCAATCTTTTTGTTAATATAATAGGGTCGTTGTCGACTGCTAATAGCTGGGCAACAACGCGGTGATTTCCGTAGACTATCTGTATGAAGCAGCATAGAAAGAGAAGTACAAAACGTGGGCATTCTTTATTTTCTTGCGGGCAAGCAAAAACCGACCCCCCATCTCGGTCGAAACGATCCCTGCTGGTGCGGCAGCGGAAAGAAGTACAAGAATTGCCACCTGTCGCGAGACGAAAGAAGGCGTTCCAGGATTCGGGCCGCTACCTGCAAACCGTTCGGTTGAGCCAAATAAGGGAGGTGAGTTGCACCTCCAGGCGAGCGGTTCCGCTTGCATCTCTTACTCGTGCACAATACCTGAGTCCGGATTCCGGCACCAGCAGCCGGGCGATTCTGGTTCCCCGCTGAACCTCATCATTGGCCTTTACCAGTTGCAGGAGGGAAGACACATGGCATACATTGCGATACCGGAGATAGATGGCGTGGATGAGTCGATCAAGAAGCATTTCGAGGCGATCAAACAGGTCACGGGAGAGGTGGGCGAAACCGTGAGAATTCTGGCCCTTCGTCCTGATATTCTGGATGCAACCAACATGATGGTCAGAACGCTCTTGCTGTCCGAAACAGAGCTGGATTACGAGACAAAAGAGATGATCGCAATCCTCGTATCCCTGGAAAACGGCTGTTCCATGTGTGTGGGCGAACATGAACGGATTGCGGTCGTGCTGGGGATTCCTGCAGAAAAGATCGACAAGGTCAAACAGGGAATAGAGTCATTGGACAGCCCGGAGGAAAAGAAGAGCTTGTTCCGGCTTTGTGTGAAGAGCGCCAAGGAAAGCCACAAGGTCACAAAAGAGGATATCGATGGCCTGAAAGCAGTGGGCTATTCTGATTCACAACTCCTGGAGGCAGTGGCCATCGTGGGCTATTTCAACTACATAAATACCATTGTGAATGCGATGGGATCCGGAAAATAGGGAAACATGCAGAGATGATCCCGACGGGCGCCTTCTTTTCGAGCAAAATTGTGTTGTACGTCTTCACGGAGCCCTCCTCACGTTCTTCAGTTAATCCGAGTCCTCATTCATAAGGTTTGTATCTTCTTTGCCACGTTCGGAAAATCCGACATGTTTGTGTGCGGCAGAAACATGGCTGCCATGTACTCATCCATATACCCTGGATACACGCTCAGTTCAAGGTACGTCATGGCGCGGCTGATTTCGAGGGCCTTGTTGAGATAGTTTCCGCAAAGCAGGGTCCTTCGTGCACCCTTGAGCGAGGAGTTCCCCACGAAGCGGAAACGATCCAGTGGCAGATCAGGAAGAAGGCCGATCAGCACGGCCTTCTCAATGTCCAGGTAGGTGCCGAATCCTCCTGCCACGAGGACACGCCCGACCTCCTGCAGCGTCAATCCCATCGCATGGATCATGGTCGTTGCGGCCGCATAAACCGCTGCCTTCGACCGAACCACGTTCAGGATGTCTTCCTGCGTGATCGTAATGTCCTCTTGCAAGTCGGTCTCATCCTTGAACGCTATGATGTATTCCTTGCTCCCATCCCTTTCCCGCAATCTTCTTCCCGCCTTTTCTGGAAAGAACCGGCCCTGCTGGTCGATCACCCCGTTCAGGAGGAAGGTTCCGAGGATATCGATCAGGCCGGACCCGCAAATCCCCTTGGGGCTCTTCCCGCCAATCGTCTCATACCGGAGATCGCTGCCCGCTTCGTCCCAGACCACCTTCTCGATGGCCCCGGCTGTTGCCCGCATCCCCCAATGAATCCCTCCACCCTCAAAGGCCGGTCCAACCGACGCGCTGCAGCAGGTAAGCCAGTCCCGATTCCCCAGAACCATTTCTCCGTTCGTCCCCAGGTCCATGAACAGAGTCAGTTCATCGGATTCCGCCAAGTCGGTGTAGACAACCCCGGACGTGATGTCCCCTCCCACGTAGCCGCTCACTCCCGGTATGCAGAAGACGATGCCGTTCGGATGGATGGCGATCCCGATTTCCTTCGCCGGGACCGTGGGATACTGATTCACCACCGGGATGTAGGGTTCCATCCGGATATTGCAGGGAGGCAATCCCAGCAAGAGATGGGTCATGGTCGTGTTGCCTGCACAAACCATCGCCGTGATATCCCTCCGGTCGATCCCGGCCTCTGTGCACAGGGCGTGCACGAGCTTGTTCACCGTTTCCACCACGGACTCCTGCAATGTCTGCTCCCCTCCCCGGTTGCAGGCAAATATAATCCTGGAAATAACATCTTCCCCGTAGGCGATCTGCGGATTGTGGCTGGCACGGGTGCCCAGGCTCTGGCATGTGTTCATGTCCACCAGTTCGGCAACTACGGTTGTCGTTCCGATGTCCACGGCCAGGCCATAATGCTCTTTTCTTGTGTCCCCTGGATCGACTTTCAGGACCTCGGGCATGGACTTGACCCTGCTGACAGTGGCCGTCGCATTCCAGTTCCCCTGCCGCAGTCCCTTTGCAAGCGATTGAACAGCATCCAGCCCCATTCGGACTTCCCCTTCTCCTGTCTGGCCTTCCAGGACCTTCAGGAATCGCTCCCTATCCGCAGTGGTATCGTCCAAGGTAGGTGCAGACATCTCCAAATGGAATTTTTGTGTCAATATTGGGCCAATCTCTGCCTCGCCATTAGCCCCTGCCCTGCATGGACACACCTCAGCGGAGCCGAATTCCAGGGAGTCAACCAGTATCTTTTCTTCCTCACCCTCTTCGGTAACCGAACGTCTCGGGACCTCGACCACCACGTCCCTCGAAATCTCGCTCTGACATGCCAGGACTCTCTTCCCGCCGTCGGGGAGTTTCGCATCCGGCAGGCCCTGGGTTACTTTAACGTCTCCCTGCCGGACGATCACCTCACATTTCCCGCAGGTACCCTCGCCCCCGCACACGCTCTTGAGGTAGATACCCACCAGATTGGCGGCCCTCAGGAGGTTAGTGCCCGCCGGCACCTTGATTCGTTTCTCATACGGCAGAAAGGTAACTTCAAAGCTGGATTCCATGATTCCCATCCTTCGATAAGGGTGAACTGGCCAGTAATTGTCTTCGAGAAAGACACCCAGGCTCTTCCCGTCAGGGCGCGTTTGAAAGAAAAAATGGGCAGAGGACGGGGATTCTATCCGTCCCTCTGCCCAAGGTTGGGGGTACAGTATGCCTATAATGTAAGGAGACAGCATGGACAAAAACGTTACGAGATCTTTTCAGTTTTCTTCTTCTGAGGAGCCTGACTC
>JAUWSZ010000345.1 GCA_030609865.1 bacterium
GACCAGTGAGCTTGGGTCGATACGAATACGGCCGGAGAAATCAACCCGGAAGGCAAAGGGGATCCTGTCCCCGATCCGGCACCCTTCGAGCGGCACCGACAAGTCGACTCGAATCGTAGGCGCCAAGGTCACGAAGGTGGGGGTCACGTCCAACACGCGAATGTCCTCGGCCAACAAATTGATCGCCTTGAAGAAAGGGATGGCCAGCACGTCCACCCGGTAGACCTCCCCGGGATGCTCGACCGAGACGTGCGCCTGCTCCATCAGGCCCTTCCTGGACTCGTCGTCCACACTGGTCTTCCAGTTCATCTGAAAGGCATTGAAATAGGCAACCTTCTTCCCCCGGATGATCAAGGCCGGGTGGGCGTAAGCAATCGATTCTTCCATGCCGAGGGCTCGGATCAGATCCTTGACCTCGGTCTGCCGCAAGCCCTCTCGGAGGCTGAAGAAGCAGCCATCCTCTGCGAGGTTCCGATCGTAATAGACGTCTAGGATGTCATCGTATTCTTGAGCAATCTCTTTCGCCCTTTGGGTGAACTTGCCCTTGAGATCTTCGTCGGCTTCAAAGGAGGGGGGAACAGAATCCTGGGGTTCCGCCACAAAGGCGGCGGCAATCCATTTCAGGTCGATGTCCGGGATCTGTCTGGAACGATCCTCCTCATAGAACCAGATGTCATCAAAATCGATCGCCGCAGGGGCCTCACCCGATTTCCTCTCCACGCCGAAGCTCGAGATCGCATCGCCCCCCGACGGCCAGGCCCCGAATGCGAGAATCGCCGCCAGCCCGCATATTGCGCGAAACTTCGTCGCGAGAGCGGTGGAAAGCCCTGCCCTTCGCAAACAGCCCGTGTTCCTGGGTAGCTCCATGGTCACCCCTCAACGACTCCTTTAGAGTCTTTCATTGGAACATCCACGCATTTTTCGTAGATCTTCGGAGAACCTCCATATCGGCGAATTGAACAAGGCTTTGCCGCGTCAGGACCCTGCCTGCTGCATGAAGGCGTTGATCTTGCGCCGGAAGTTCTCTTCCGGAGTGAGGACGAGTGTGTCCATGCCCGCCCTCGCCATTCGATCTCTGGTTTCCTCGAGCCACCTCTCCCTCGACTCGTTGTAGGCCCTCCACTTGCTCAGGTCGAGGAATACGGTCTCGCCGGTCTCGTAACTGGAAAGCGGCATCAACCCGTTCGTGCCGGGGGGCAGCTCTTTCTCGCATGACTCGAGCACGATCAGGGCCTTGACCTCATGCCTGCTCATCCCGTGCAGGCCCTTCTGGAAATGGTAGGTGCAATCGAAGGGAAACATGAAGTCCGAGAGGATGAAGGTAAGGCCCTCGGGCACTGCGCCGATGAGTTTGGAGAGGGCCGGATCGAGCCTTGTTGTCCCACAAGGCACCGGCTTTGCCTCGGCGATCGCGTTCAGGATCTGCATGAAATGGGGGCGCCCCATCCGCGGAGGTAAAAACGAGACCACATCGTCTGCAAACAGGATCAACCCGCAACCGTTGTTGCCCACGATGGCACTGTAGGCCAACGAGACGGCAATGTTCGCCTGGACCAACTCTTTCCGGCCGAAGGAGACGGAGTTGCTGATGTCGTACAGAATCATCAGGTTGTAGTAGCTCTCGGCCAGATACTCCCGCACGTAGTACTTTCCCGTCCTTGCCGTGGCCTTCCAATCGATGTTCTTCACATCGTCCGTGGGGTCCATCTCCCTCAGGGCCCAGAACTCATAGCCCGATCCCCGGTAGATGCTCTCCCAATCGCCGGGAAAAGGAGAGTGCACCCGGTGGTGCAGGAAGATCTCCAGGAGTTCTCTTTTGGATAGCAGGCTTTTCTCGGTCTTCATCTCACCACTCTGGAGGCTGCAAACTCGCTCAGTACGGGGAGATCGTCCTCAAGATCTCCTCCAGGATCATCTCGGAGGTCACGCTCCTCGAGATCGCCTGGCTGTTCAGCAGGATGCGGTGACGGAGAACATGCACGGCACAGGCGTTCACGTCTTCAAAGCCGACGAAGTCCCTGCCCTGGCTGAAGGCGTGCGCCTTCGCGAGCGCCAGGAGCGACTCCGTCCCGCGCGGCGAGGCTCCCAGCCGGATGTAGGCATGGATGTCCAGCCGCGGTTTCCCCGCTTTCTCGTTCTCCGGAGGACGGGTCGCCAGGCAAATGTTGAGGATATACTCCATGATCGTTCGAGAGACCTTTACCGTGTCATGGATCGACTTCTGAATATCCCGAATGTCCTCCTGAGAGATCAACGTGCGGACACCTTCCTTGAGATCCTCGAAGTTCGTGTTCTTCCTGCGGAGCAGTTCCGTTTCTTCGTCCCGGCTCGGGTACCCCACATTGACCTTGACCATGAAACGGTCCACCTGGGATTCGGCCAGCGGATAGGTGCCGATCTGCTCGATCGGGTTCTCGGTGGCAAGAACCATGAAGACCTTGGGCAGCTTGTGGCGCTCCGATTCCAGGGTCACTTCTCGCTCCTGCATGGCCTGCAGGAGGGCGGACTGCACCTTTGGGGACGCTCGGTTGATCTCGTCGGCCAGGAAGATGTTGCAGAAGATGGGGCCGAAGAAGAAATCAAACTTCTTGTCCCTCTCGTTCCAGACAACCGTGCCTGTGATATCGCTCGGCATCTTGTCCGGGGTGAACTGAAACCGGTTGAAGTCCCCGCCGATGACCTTTGCAAAGGTCTCCACCGCCAGGCTCTTGGCCAGCCCGGGAACCCCGTCCAGCAGGATGTGCCCCTTGGAGAAGAGGGTGTAGATCATCAGGCGGATCATCTCTTCCTGGCCCACCAGGACCTTTGCCACTTCGGCCGTGATTGCCTGGATCCTTTCCGCATGCGAGTCGATCGACATTTTTTCTTCTGACACGTCACCAGGCCCCCTCGTTATGGAACTCCACGGATCGATCAGAGATACTCGAAACGATTCCTGTACCGGATGATGAGGTACAGGAAGAAGGGCCCGCCCATGAGCGAGGTCAGGACCCCGATCTTCAGGTCTACCTGCACAACGAGCCGGACGAAGAGGTCTGCGTAGATCACGAAGACCGCCCCCAGGAGGCCGGCAAGGGGAATCAACTTCCGGTTGTCCGGCCCGATCAGGCCGCGCACCATGTGCGGGGCCAGCAGCCCGACGAAGCCGATCACGCCGGAAACAGCGATGGCGCCTCCGGTCTGGACCGACGAAAAGAAGAGCAGCATATTGCGTGCCAACCGGATGTTGACACCCAGGTTCGTGGCCGTCTCTTCTCCGATCATCAGGATGTTCAGATCCTTGACGAAGAACAGGGTGCCTACCAACCCCAGGACGGTGGTCGGCAGGACGATCTGCACGTGCTCCCAGGACCGGTTGTTCAGGTCACCCATCAGCCAGGTCACGATGACCCGGCCCGCGTCGAACTCCCTCGTGCTCAGCGTAATCACGAACGAGGTCATGGCCCCGAAGATGAGGTTCAGCGCAATCCCGGCCAGCAGCAGGGTGGAGATGGACGTGCGTCCCCTCGATGTGGCGATGACGAACACCATCGCCAGCGTGGCGAGGGAAAACAGGATCGCAAAAAGGGGAAGCACGAACAGGGATCTCGCGGCCAGGCCCAGGTAAAGAGCGATCACCGCCCCCAGGGCAGCGCCGGAGCTTATGCCGATCACGCCGGGGCTGGCCATGGGGTTCTTGAAGACGCCCTGCATAATGGCCCCTGCAGCGGCCAGGGAAAACCCAACCAGGAAGGCCACGATCAGCCGGGGCATCCGGCCGTCCCAGACGATCGTCGATTCCACCTTGTCGATGGCTCCGTCGTAAAGGCCGCACTTCGCGAGCAGGATCTGCAAAACATCCTGCTTCTCGATCGACCAGGAGCCGTAGGAGACGGTCAGGAACCCTCCCAGCAGAACCAGGAGAACCAGGATTCCGAACAGCACCGCTTCCTTCCTCCCGACGAGACTAGAAGCCCCCTTCATAGACAACCCCTGCAAGGAAGTTTGCACTCAGGATCATGTACTGGGAGGCCACACGCAGGTAGATCCCCGGTACTGCGAAGACCTTGCCCTCTTTCACCGCCCCGGCATAGGCCAGCATCTGATTCGACTGCACTTGCTCTTTCAGTCCGCTTCCCTCCGGCACCAGGATGATTTCCGGATCCCATTTGAGGAGCGTCTCGTAGTCAATCTGGGACCAGGACTTGACGCCTTGCTCCCCCCCCACGTTGACGGCACGAATGATCTCGCAGATCGAGTTGAAGTTCGATGACCTTCCCGGAACGTAGCCCCCCTCGTCGTAGTACAGGACCCGGACCCCGGAACGATCCTCAGGGATTCTCGAGTTGAGTTCCCGGGTCTTCGCCTCCATCAACTCGACCAGTGCTTCTGCATTCCCCTCTTCGCCGATGATCCTTCCGAGGAGAAGGGTCTGTGACCGGATCGACTCGATGGTCCCGAAATAACCGAGGTCAAAATACGGGATCTTTGCCTGC
>JAUWSZ010000176.1 GCA_030609865.1 bacterium
ATTCACCCCTTGCACGAGGATTTCCACGCAAATATAGATCTTTCACGCGATATTGTAAAGCGAAAAATCCAAGCTGCGGTGTAACCCTCGGATCAGCCACTAAATGTAGTGTCCCCTCATCCCCCGGGTGTCCAGGGCGGACCCACGTCGGCAGATGGCTGACCCAACAAAAGGAAAGGGGGCATTACGCCCCCTCGGAAACTTCGCTAGATATCTGTCTTGATCCGAAAGCAAGACAATTGAAACAGCATTTTACCTCTTCTTCGCCCGCCTCGACTCTGCGATGGCCGACTGGGCGGCCGAAAGCCGTGCAATCGGAACGCGATAGGGCGAGCAACTCACGTAGTCCATCCCCACTTCATGGAAGAAAGCGATCGATTTCGGGTCTCCCCCATGCTCCCCGCAAATGCCCACTTTCAGCTTGGGTTTGGTCGCCCGGCCCTTTCGCACCCCGGTGGCGACCAGGAAGCCCACCCCCTCTACATCGAGGGACTGAAAGGGGTCTTCCGGAAGGATCCCCTTGTCGAGGTAATCGGGCAGGAAAGAGCCGATATCGTCCCTGGAGAACCCGTAGGTGGTCTGGGTAAGATCGTTCGTTCCGAAAGAGAAAAACTCCGCCTCTTCAGCTATCTGGTCCGCCACAAGGCAGGCCCGCGGAATCTCGATCATCGTCCCGATCATGTAGGGGAACTTGATTCCGGTCTTCTTTCGGACCTCTTGCGCCACCCTCTCCACGATCTCCTTCTGATTCACGAACTCCTCGGCCGTGCCGATGAGCGGAATCATGACCTCCGGGTACACCTTCTTCTTCTTCTTCGTCAACGCCGCCGCGGCCTCGAAGATCGCCCTCGCCTGCATCTCGGATATTTCAGGATAGGTAATCCCCAGCCGACACCCCCGATGACCGAGCATCGGGTTCAGCTCGTGGAGCTGGGCGATGCGTGTGGACAGGAACTTCTCGGAGAGCCCGAGTTCGGCCGCCAGCTCCTTGACCTGGTGCTTGTCCAGGGTCACGAACTCGTGCAGCGGAGGATCGAGGAGCCGAATCGTTACGGGGTATCCCTCCATGGCGGCCATGATGCCCTGGAAATCCTTTCTCTGGAAGGGCAGGAGCTTCATGATCGCCTTGCGCCTCTGGTCCTCGGTGTCGGCCACGATCATTTCCCGTATGGCCAGGATGCGCTCCGGATCGAAGAACATGTGTTCGGTCCTGCAGAGGCCGATTCCCCGAGCGCCGAATCGTCTCGCCGCGGCGGCGTCTTCCGGTCGCTCCGCATTCGTGCGGACCCCCAGCCTTCGCTCCTTGTCGGCCCATCGCATCAGTTCCCGGTAGTGCTTGTTCTTCTCCGGGTCTGCGGGCAACAGGGCAAGAGAACCTTCGTACACATACCCCTTGGTCCCGTTCAGCGTAATCCAATCCCCTTCCTTCAGCGTCTTTCCGTCCACATCCACGCGGCGGGCCTTGCCGTCGATCGCCAGGGCCCCGCAACCCACTACACAGCACTTGCCCCAGCCTCTTGCCACCAGGGCCGCGTGGCTGGTCATCCCGCCCTTGGCGGTCAGGATCGCCTCGGCTACGTGCATGCCGTGGACATCTTCGGGAGAGGTTTCGTTCCGGACCAGGATCACCCGCTTCCCCTCTTTGGTCCATTGCTCCGCGCGATCCGCTGTGAGCACGATCTGCCCGGTCCCTCCGCCCGGTCCGGCGGGGAGTCCCTTGGCGAGCAACCTCGCCTTCTTCTCCTCGCTCGCATCGATCATCGGGTGGAGCAACTCGTCCAGATGGTCCGGCTTGACGCGCATGATCGCTTCTTTGCGATCGATGAGGCGTTCTCTGGCCATCTCAACGGCCATGCGAATCGTGGCCGGCCCGGTTCGCTTCCCGGTTCGGGTCTGAAGCATCCAGAGGCGACCCTCTTCTATGGTGAACTCGATGTCCTGCATGTCCTTGTAGTGCTTCTCGAGCTTCAGTCGAATCCCGTCGAGTTGGCGATAGAGTTTCGGCATCGCCTCTTCCAGGGAACGGAGATGCCTGTTCTCCTCGGTCTTGCCCTTCTTGTTCAGGGGCCTCGGCGTCCGGATGCCGGCAACCACATCTTCACCCTGAGCATTCGGCAGCCACTCACCGAAGAATGCCTTCTCCCCTGTTGCCGGATTCCGTGTAAAGGCGACACCCGTCGCGGAGTTGTCCCCAGTGTTTCCAAACACCATGGCCTGGACGCTCACGGCCGTTCCCCATTCCCCCGGGATCCCCTCGATACGGCGGTAGGCGATGGCGCGCTTCCCGTTCCAGGACTGAAAGACCGCACCGATTCCGCCCCAGAGCTGTTTGTAGTGCTCGTCCGGAAAGGGCTTGCCGAGCACGGACTTCACCTTCTTCTTAAAGACCTCCGACAACTCCTTCAGATCGTCCGCATCCAGCTCCACATCATCCTTCACCCCCCTCGCCTCTTTCATGCGGTCCATTTCTTCTTCCAGGAGATGGCGGATCCCCTCCCCCTCCGGAGGTTCGACGCCGGCCGCCTTTTCCATGACCACATCCGAGTACATCATGATCAGCCTTCGGTAGGCGTCGTAGACGAATCGAGGCTTCCTCGTCTTGGCGATCAGCCCGGGTATCGTCTTGCTCGTCAGGCCACAGTTGAGCACGGTCTCCATCATGCCGGGCATGGACTGCCTGGCCCCGGAACGAACGGAAAGCAAGAGCGGATTCGTCGGGTCCCCGAAGCGAAGGCCCATGATCTTCTCGACCCTTGCCATCGCCTTTCGGACCTCGACTTCGAGGCCTGCAGGATATCGCCTCTTGTTCTTGTAGAATGCGGTGCAGACCTCCGTGGTGATGGTGAACCCGGCCGGGACAACAATGCCCAGGTTCGTCATTTCCGCGAGGTTCGCCCCCTTTCCGCCCAGCAGTTCCTTCCACTCGGCCCGACCGTCCGCCTTCCCCGCGCCAAAGAAATAGACATTTTTTTTCGAAGAAACCATGCACAAACCTCCTTTAAAGTGAAATCTTTGAAAAGTCTGCAACCCATTGAAAAAGCTCAGCAACTCTATTCAATAGATTCAACCTGTTTTCCCGCGTCCGCTCGTCATCGACCAGGATCATGACGTCGTCAAAGAGGCGGTCTATCGGTCCCTTGAGCCCCACGAGCCCCTGAAGCACCTTCTCGTATTCCCCTGACCCGAGGCCCGCCAATTCGCTCCCCACCTGCTCGGCAGATGCAAGGAGCGCCTTCTCTGCCTCTTCCTCCAGGTCCTCCGCCCGCAGGGGCTTTCCCGGCCCGGTATAACCGTAGTCCTTTCCGGCCTGCTGCAGGATGTTCACGGCACGCTTGCACCCGAGAATGAGGTTCTCGAAATCCGGTTCCGCACGCATCTTGTGAAGGATTTCGACGCGACGATACAGGTCCGGGATGTTCTCGAAGGAACGGGAGAGCACCGCTTCGATCGTGTCGTGAGGGAAGCCTTTCGCGAGCAGGAATTGCTGATAACGCAGGCGAAAGAAATCAACGACCTCCTGCTTCACGGCCTCCTGCTCCTTTCTCACCAGCCCGCCGAGGACCTCCAGGCCCTTCCCGACCCATTCGGGCAGGGAGACTTCCAGGTTCTTGGCCAGGAGCACCCGGAGGATGCCGATGGCCCTTCTTCTCATGCCGAAGGGGTCCGAAGTCCCGCTGACCGGAGACCCGATGCCGAAGAAGCCCACAACCGTATCCATCTTGTCGGCCAGGCTAAGCACGGCGCCTTCGAGGCTTTCCGGCAGGCCGTCTTCGGCAGAGACAGGCATGTAATGCTCACGGATTGCCTTCGCAACCTCCTCCGGCTCGCCGGATGCGGCAGCATAGATCCCGCCCATGGTTCCCTGCAGCTCCGGGAACTCCGCGACCATTTGCGTGACCAGATCTGCCTTGCACAATCGGGCCGCCCGCTGGAGGACCGTCTGCCTTTCCGGGCAGAGCCGCTCCCCCAGAAACCCGGCCAACGCCTGAATCCTCACAACCTTATCGAAGGAGGTCCCAAGCTTCTTGTGATAGATCACCTGATTCAGCGAGTCCACGTATCGATCGAGAGGCCTCTTCGTGTCCTCTTCGAAAAAGAACCTGGCGTCCTCGAGCCTGGCGGTCAGAACCTTTTCGTTTCCTCGCTCGACGAGCGACATGTCCGGGGCTTCCATGTTGGCGATGGTCACGAAGTACGGGAGAAGCCCGTCTCCGTCGGCCCGCTTCACGGCAAAATATTTCTGATGGCCCTTCATCGGGGCGATCAGGACTTCTTGCGGCAAGGACAGAAACCGTTCGTGAAAGGTTCCCCGAACCGCCACGGGATACTCGGTGATGAACACCAGGGTTTGGATGAGATTCTCTTCCTCGAGGAGTTCTCCCCCCACTTCGGCCGCCAGTCCCCTTGCCTGTTCGAGAATGCGCCTGCGTCTCTCTTCGGGGTCCACCACAACCTTGTTCTTTTCCAGGATCTCCCGGTAGTCCGCCAACGGCTCAATGGGAATCGGGCTCGGATCCCCCAGGAAACGGTGGCCGCGCGTCGTCCCGGCACTCGCCAGATCGCCCACCCGGAAGACGACCGTCTCTTTGCCGTACAGAGCGGCTATCCACCGGATCGGACGGGCGAATCGAATGTCCTGGGTCCCCCATCGCATGGACTTGGGAAACGGAAGGTCAACGATCCATGGAGGAAGGATCTCCGGAAGGACCTCTACCGTTTTCTTCCCTGCCTCCACCTTGTGCAGAAAGACATATTCCCCCTTCGGCTTCTGGATGATCGATGTTTCCTCCGGCCTGACCCCGTGCCGCGCGCAGAACTTCTCCAGGACCTGCGTGGGGGCCCCTTCCTCGTCAAAGGCGACGGAACGGGGCGGTCCGGAGATCTCCTGCACGGAGTCGCCCTGTTGTTCTTCCAGGCCGCGAACGAGCAGGGTGAGTCTGCGGGGCGTGGCCATCGTTTCCACAGTTTCGTAGCGCAGCCGATTCACCTCGAAGAGTTCCTCTGCCTTCTCCCGGAGGTCCTCGATCGTCTTGGGAAAGAATGCAGCGGGGATTTCCTCGGTCCCGATCTCGAGCAAAAAATCTTCTACCACCAAACCGCTCCTCTCTTTGCCGTCAACAATCCCATCAGGATTCAGATGAGGATTCATCGACCCCCAGATAGCGTCTCGCACAGGCCTGCGCCAGGCTTCGGACCCGATGGATATAGCGGGTCCTTTCATTCACGCCCACGGCGCCTCTCGCGTCGAGCAGGTTGAAGATGTGGCTGCATTTGAGGCACAGCTCATAAGCAGGCAGTACACGATTCTTCTCGATGACCCGTTTCGATTCCCCTTCATACATCTCGAAGAGCTTCAGCAACATCCCGACGTCCGCATCCTCGAAGTTGTAATAGGAGTGCTCCTCCTCGCCACGATACTGGATGTCTCCGTAGGTGACCGTATCGTTCCACTTCAGGGAGTAGACATTGTCCACATTCTGGAGGTACATGGCAATCCGCTCGATCCCGTAAGTAAGCTCCACGGGGATCGGCTTCAAATCAAAGCCCCCTGTCTGTTGAAAGTAGGTGAACTGCGTGACTTCCATGCCGTCCAGCCAGACCTCCCAGCCGAGGCCCCAAGCGCCCAACGTGGGGGACTCCCAGTCATCCTCCACGAACCGGATGTCGTGCTGTTCCATCCGGATTCCCAGCCGCTGCAGGCTCTGGAGGTAGATCTCCTGAATATCATCCGGGGACGGCTTCATGATGACCTGAAACTGATGGTGACGCTGCAGCCGGTTCGGGTTCTGGCCGTAACGCCCGTCCGCAGGCCGCCTGGAAGGCTGAATGTAGGCAACATTCCACGGTTCCGGCCCCAGAACGCCCAGAAAAGTCGCCGGGTGAAACGTCCCGGCCCCCACCTCCAGATCGTACGGCTGTTGAAGCACACAGCCCCTTTCCGTCCAGAACCTGCTCAGCTCGAGCATTACGTCTTGTACCAGCACGTTTCCCATCCCCCTGTAGCAGCCAATTGTTGCAGGTCCCCTGGCCCAAGGTGAAAGTTGAAAGGTCAAAGGTCAAAGGGATGGTCTTCGTATTGA
>JAUWSZ010000614.1 GCA_030609865.1 bacterium
CGCTGCGGCTTCTCGTGCACTGCGGTGACCAGGATCACCGTGTCTCCCTCGCGGGCCAGAATCGCTCCGTGTGCCTGCCTTGCGACTCTGCCCGTCTCCAGACTAATCTCCTTACCATTGATACCAATCGTCTCTCGAAACATATTCTTCCTTTCTTGAGCAGGGAACAACGAGCTTCACCCTACCTGCCGGGTCCTGCCGGCCCTATGCCAGGTATCCTTCTCGGCGCAGCTCCTCGATGGTTTCCGGGATCCCCGAACGCGGGTCCGGGAAGACGAACCGGAAATCCAATGATTTGATTTTACTGTTGGATGGGACAAAATCAAAGGTCAGATAGTACACCATATCCTTTCCCAGCCAGGGACGCCTGTTTCGTGCCCGCGCCCAGCCCATGGACCCCCATGCGGCCAGCCAGGCACCCGCCTTCACGAGGGGCCTCGGCGCCAGAATCGGCAAGGTCCTTTTACCGAGCGCCTCTGCGAGGAGCGAGAGGAAGGCACAGGACGAATATCGGCCGTCGTCGGTGATGTTGTATTCCTCACCCGCTGTCTCCTCCCTCTGCGCCACAAACGAGGCTGCCCTTACGACGTCCTTCACGTGTACGCTCATCACCCCCTGCGTATGGTTCATCGGGATGGGCACCACGGGCAGCCGGTTCAGACCGCGAAGCACCTCGGCAAGGCCTCCACGGCTCCTTGCCCCGTAGGGCGCGCCGGGACGCAGAACGGTCGCCGGCAGGCCGGCGTCATGGTACCGCCATACGACCGCATCCTGCATGGCCGTCGATCGGCCCAGGGAGTCCTTGGGTCGGATCGGATGGGTTTCGTCGATGGGCATGCGGTCTTTGTTGAACTTCCCGTAAACGCTGTAGCTCGACCAGCTCACGACCCGCTGCACGTTTGCCCTGTGAGCCGCTTCCAGGAGATACTCCGTTCCCAGGGCATTCACCCGGTAGAGCCGCTCCCACGGTGCCGAGGAATCGGAGACGTGAGCCGTGTGAAAGACAACGTCCATCCCCTGCACGACAGGGGGCATCGTATCCCGCCGGGTGAGATCCGCCGGCACCCAGGCGACACCTGCCGGGAGCCGACTCCTGTCCGCCTGAGGCAGGTCCGTGGCCCTGACTTCCCACCCTTCCTCCAGCAACTGGTCTACGAGGTGGCCGCCGACAAAGCCACAGGCACCCGTCACCAAGGCTCGTCGTTTCATGAGGTCGACAACCCTTCTCGGAAGAAGGCAAGTGTGCGCTCAGATTTCAGAGGAAGGCCTCCTTCAGGATCGCTCACACATCCGCTCTACTTGGGCGGGGGCATCTTCCCAGGTTTCGCGCCAAACTTCGGGATGGCAGGCGTTTCGGTACGCTTGTAGTCCTTGGGAGGCTGAAAAAGGTCTTCGGCCAGTGATTTCTCCTCAACCCTGAGAATCTCCCGGTTGAAGGAGACCTTGCCGGCAATCGGCTTGACTCGCGTCACCTTGATCGGGAACCCCTTGTCCCGAATGTACTCCCATTCCCGCAGACGATTGGCTCCCAGCGGCCCCATCCCCTCCAACCATTCGCTCAACTCTTTCTGGTATGCGTCAAAGGCCTTGGTCGACACGGAGGGGGCCAACCAGTATCGGGTCGTCAGATCCCCGTCCTCGTACACCTCGTATTCCTTGCAGGCAAAGCCGTTGATGGTCTCCTTCTTTCCGGTGGCCTTCACAGTGATCTTGGCCGGCTTTTCTTCCCCGAACATCCCCGCCGGCAAGGAGTCGAGTTTTTTCTGCATGGCCTCTCTGGACTCGGGAGGCATCTTTTTCATCTTCTCTTCCATTTGGGCCCGCAGGCCGCTCATCCACTCCATCGCCTGCTTCTGGGCCTCCTTCAGGTCCTTCAAGCTCATCTCTGTGTAAGTCTTGGCGGTCGGATTGATCGTTAGGAGCATGCCCTTTTCGAAGTCCAACACCCAGATATGCCCCTCGGTCTCGGTTCGGATCCTCTTGCCCTGAAGGTAAGTGGTCGACTCACGTGACCGTTGGCCTGCCGCCGTCTGCCCCTGCATGGGCGGTCCCCCGACGAGTTGGGTCCGCTCACTCAGGACCATATCGGCAGACCCGACAGAAGGGTGAACGGCCAACAGCATGAAAATGACTGGAAGAATCCAGGGGAAGGCACAGCCCCTGGCACCGGACAAGAAAGGAACGCGCACCGGCTTCATTTTCTTCCTCCGCTTCGTTTCCCTGGGTGTTTCTCCGACAACACTTCTCCCTTCTTGTGCATCCAACGCTTTGTAGAGGTTAGACACAAGCACAAACATTGTATATTAGATGACTTCCAGGCGGAAAGCAATCTCTTGGACAAAGGAGGCAATCATGGCAAGAGCAACCACTTCCCAGCTCCATGTCTGCACTACGTGCGGAAAGAGCACGACCCGGAAAGGGCACCTCTGCACCCCGGCAAAGGCTCAAGACTTGTCGATGGCCGTCTGCGAGTTCTGCGGACAGGCCGCATCGGATCCCCGGCACGTCTGCTTCCCCACGCGGCTGGAGCTGAAATACTTCTGTGACAGCTGCGGCCGCCTAGCCACGACTCGGTCTCTGCTCTGCACGCCGAAGGCGATTCCCAAGCCGAAGGCTGCACCGAGGAAGAAGGCCGCTGCCGGGACAAAGGCCAAGAAGGCTGCGCCGAAGAAGGTCGCCGCCAAGACCAAACCCAGGAGGACCGCAAAGAAGAAGGCCACGAAGAAGAGAAGGTGACAGGGGTCAGCGGTCAGGGCCCCGCCCGTAGCCCCCCAAGAAGCGTACATTCCATTCGCCCCCTCCTGTCACTTCTGACGCCAGGCCTGCCAGAGTTTTCCCCAATTCCTCGCATCCAGAAAGGCGGTTCGAGAGAGATCCCCGATGATCAGGCGCGCCAGAGCCCTGGCCATCCTGGGGTTCCCCCGGGCCTTCTCCACGAAGGCGTCCAGGATCCGGTCGGTCGAGCCGAAAGGCGGACGGAGC
>JAUWSZ010000099.1 GCA_030609865.1 bacterium
AGGGTGGATGCGAGCAGGACGATCCCTGCAAGTTTCCACCCCGCCGCATTCCGTTTCGTTCGTCTCAACATGGTCTCTCCCTCTCGTCCGTCATCTGCTTTCTTCAGGACGAACCGCGGTTCATGCGCTGGAACATGCCCCTGTTGTTCTTGTATATTTCGAGGAAATACCCGAACAGTTCATCGTATATCTCACGGTTCTCCGAATTCGGAACAAAGGTATTCTCGTACGAGATCAGATCGGGAATATCGTCAAAGGCGATGCACCCCAGGCCGACCGAAGCGATGAAGGCCGCCCCCCGGGCATTCGCCTGGAGCGGGTCCTTCACCTGCCTGATTTCCCGGTCGAGCACATCGGCGAAGATCTGACACCAAACGTCCGACCTTGCACCCCCTCCTACGATATTCAGGGGATTCAACGGACGCTTCACGAATTTCTCCACGTACCGGAGACTCCACCTGGTATTGTACGCCACACCCTCCAAAGAAGCCCTCACGATGTGATCGAGATTGGTGGTCTTGGAGATGTTGTACAGCCCACCCCTGAGGGTCGTGCTGTCCACCGGGGTCCTCTCCCCGTTGAGCCAGGGCGTGAAGATGAGCTTGTGACTGCCCGGTTCGACTCGTCTCGCCACTTCGTCCATGATCTCATAGGGGTTGGGGGGGTGTTCGCCCGTAACGAGGTCGTTCTTGTGGAAGAGGATGTTGTCCGCAAGAAAGGCAAGGCATCCCCCCGCGAGGTCCTGTTCGTTCACGCTCTGATACTTCCCGGGGATTGCGGTCGGGAGCGATGCGATCGCGTGGAAGGCATCCGATTTCTTGAAGGGCACGATGCACTGCACCCAGGATGACGTCCCGATGTAGACGTGCCCCTCGTATTCTCTCACCGCTCCGGACCCTATGAGTGCGCACTGATGGTCCGGGGAGCCCATCACGACCTTCACATCTCTGCGGATGCCGATTGCGTCGGCCACTGCCGGCAATACCCGGCCGAGGATATCGTTAGACCCCTTGAGTGGTGTCAGCTTCTCCCGGTCGAGCCCCAGGATGCGGATCAATCTGTCATCGTAATGCACATGATGGATGTCTCGCGTGTCGGTTGCCCAGAAGAGCTGCATCGAGTCGAAGGAGGCGGAAAACTCGCCCGTCAACCTGAGGTTCAGGTAATCCTTGCTCGGGAGGAACATGTGCGTCTTTTCATACACCTGAGGGAACTCGTTCTTCCAGAGCAGTACATGCGCAATGTCATCCTTGCCGGAGAGCGACGGCGCACCCGCGGTCTTGGTCACCCATTCCACGACCTTGAGCAGCCCGTAGCCCATCACGCTCGGAAAGCCCTTCATCGCTTGGGCAACGTACGGGGCGCCGCGGGAGTCCATCCAGGTGAGCGAGTTCATCAGGTGGTTGCCCTGCTCATCCACCGCCACCGTGCTGGAAAACGTACTCGACACGCAGACCGCCGCGATCGAATCGGCAGGCACCACGCCCTTGCTCACGAGCCTCCTGGATGTTGCCACCAAGGCGTTCCACCAGTCCTCTGGGTCCTGTTCGGCGCCGCCACCAGGCAGAAAATGGATAGGGGTCTTCTCGAAATCAGAGGCCGCCACCTGTCCGTACACGGATATGATGGAGACCTTCACACCGGATGTGCCGTGGTCGATGGCCAGGACGTATTGATCCTGCTTCATACCTTCCCCTAGGAGGCTGTTGAAAAAGTACCATCTGCGGCGTTCGGCTTCATCCCTCGTCATTCAACGTACAGGAAGTACGCCTCATCGTTACATGGACCCCCGCCTTCGCGGGGGCATGTCTTGCCTGCCTTGCATCTGGAACTTTTTGAACAGCCTCCACCGCTTTTTCAACAAGCTGCTAGAGATCGATCTTTGTCACTCTACCGCGCGCATCGATTCGTTCTGCATACAGGACCTCGACCACCTTCTTTCTTCCCTTCTTTTTCACCGGCTTCATCGCTTTTCGCAGGCTGATGAAATCCGACGGGTCCACGCATCCCTCCGGGGGAAGCACGCCCTTGGCCGTGACCTTGCCCCGATCCATCAGGATCACGCCCATGGCAGCAGGAATCCCGGTGCCCTCGCCCAACGCAGCGCCTTCGGAGGCCATGTGGACCCTGTACTCCTCCCGTTTTCCGTCTTTCTTGCCCTTGACAACGACCGCCATGGCTCCCCGCTGGATGCCGAATTTCGTTCGTTTCAGGATCCTGTCCCGCTCCCGGATAATGTACGCGATCGCAAAATCATAAGGCACGACCTGCTTGCCGCGCACGTCGAGGGGCTCTTTGCTTGTCAGGCCCAGTTTGCAGACGTTCCCGGTCAGTTCATAGTACTCGATCGGCAGGACCGACCCCTTGTTCGTGACCTGCTTGACCTTGATGTACTTGGGCAGGGTCACCTGCTCCGGATGTGGATACGGGTAGAGCGGGATCTTCTTTCCCACGATCGGGAAGTCAAAGGTCTGCCTGAGGGCGATCCCGTCCTCCCGGAAATACTTCACATACTTCAGCTTCCCGTCCAGGAACATGGGGATGTCGATCGTCATGCAGTGGAAACGATGACCGATGACGCCCTCCCCTTCTATGGGCTCGCCTCCGTGTGTGTGGAAGATGTCCACCGACTCGGTCTCGTCCAGGAGCGTGTCGGCCACCAGCTTTGCGAACAGGTTCGTGACGCCCGGGGAGGCGCCCATTCCAATGAGGGCGGTAATCCCGGCCTTCTTTGCGGCCCTGTGCATCTTCAGGATGTCCACGGTCACATCCACATCATCGCAGATGTCCACGTAGTTGATTCGCTCTTCGATCACCACACCCAGGATGGTCTTCACGGTCTTGTAAAAGGGCCCGACGCAGTTGAGCACGATATCACTGCCCTTGATCGCCTTCCTGACGCTCGCAGGGTCCTCTGCGTTCACCCTGACCGCCGAGACCTTCCTGGATCCGGTCTCGTCAATGATCTCCCTGGCCCTGGCCATGTTCACGTCGCCAATACGAATCCTCGAGAACACATCCTGTGCAGCCAGGCTCTTCACGGCAATACTTCCGACCGCACCACAGCCACCGAGAACGGTTACTTTCGCCATCTTATCCTCCTCTCAGGAACCTTGGAATCTTGTCAGACTTCACAGAAACAGCTTTACGATATGGGTCTTGTCTACCAGCCTTTTTCAACGGCCTGCTACGGAAAGGCAGTGTATGTAAGAGGAAATGCGGTGTCAAGGAACGCGGCCTGGAACTGTTTGCGTTTTCCGACCTCCGCATCGGTTTTTGACAAGGAGCGGCAAAAGCAATAAAAACGAGACGGTTGTCCCTGATCGATACCAGGCGAGGTTGCCGCGCCTGCGTACTATGCTCTGAAACCATCTGCGAGAAAGGAAGGCATGATGAACCCGGATGATCTGAAGGTCAAAATCCTCGGAATCGTTGGCACACCGATCAAGGACGGAAACTGCCAGTACCTGCTCGAACAGGCCTTGCAGGTGGTGGAGTCCGGAGGGCAGGCAACGACCGAACTCCTTCATCTACAGGACTACCGGATCGAGTATTGCATCGGATGTGAAGCCTGTCTCCGTCGTGTGCACAAGAAGCAGAAGGAGGTCGGCTTCGACGTCATTCCGGTTCCTGTAAAGGACTATAACTGCAGCATCAAGGACGATATGGAGATCATCCACAGGAAGATGCTCGAGGCGGACGGCATCCTCCTGGCCGCACCCGTGTACATCGCCACGATCCCGGGTCAGGTGAAGACCTTCATCGATCGGTGCCGGACCTTCGTACACGACTTCCGGCTCCGCGGCAAGGTAGCCGCACCCCTGACCGTGGCCTTCTACAGGAATGCCGGGGAGGACACGGCTCTTCAGACGATGGCCCTCTCCCTGCTGGCCCTCGGGCTGACCCAGGTCTCCTTCGGCGCTTCGGCGGTCTCCACGAAGGAGGGGCTGGGAATCCCTATCCGCGAGACCCGGTTTGCGGTCAAGGAGGATCTGGTCGGGATGACCCTGATGAACATGGCGGCCACGCAGGTCGCCCAGGCCGCATTGCAGATGAAGGCGGGTAAACTGGCGCTGGAAGAGGCCGGGATCAGCCTCAAAACCGGAGGCTGGGCACCTCCTCAGTAGCCCCTTTCATACGAGGTTGATGCGGGTCCCGCAGATCACCACCTGATCTTCCGAGTGTTCGCAGCCCCGCTCTTTGGCCGCGGCCAGCAGCCGGGTCCGGTCTGCCACTCCCAGGTCAAAGGCCCCGACGCCCGGCCCGCGTCCGTCGGCAGCAGGGACAAAACGGAGGATTCCGTTCTGGAGTCGAATTCGCGGCTCCCCGGAGGGACCCGATTCCGTCAGCGGGAGTTCCAGAATCCGCCCCCACAGTTCGGCCAGGGCGGCCGGGTCCTCGCCCTGTATTTCCGCTCCGACCAGGCCGCTCACCACATCGGTCCGAACGGCCTTTTCCCAGTCCGGGCCGCCCGGTTCCCACATGCACATCCGCTCCGCAGGGTCCGCCCCCGGGGCCACCGAATCCACGGAAAGGAGCACGCCGCCCGTATCTCGTGGATGGAAGTGGGTACAACGATACTCGGGATTGTCCAACGTGAAGACCGAACGGATGCCGAGCCCTGATATTCGCTCCCGCTCGGCCAGCGCATCCGCACACTGCAGCAACACCATGTACCCCCCATTGCCGCCACGCCGTTCGAGGTAGCGTCCGGCGGTCGTATTCTCCTGGACCGGGGCGACCACCTCCAGGAAGTCCCCGCCCACCGGCATGACCGCGTTCTCGAGCCCGAAATAGATCACCAGCGGGTCCCGGTAGGCGACATCCAAACCCAGCACCGCAGTAAGATCGGACACGACCGGCTCCAGCTTCTCGGCCACCAGGCAAACTTGGCGAAGTCTCATACTTCTCTCCCTCCCATTCGATCGCTTGATTGCTCAACAGGATAGCAAACCGGCCGGGGACGCCACAAGTAAGGATTTCCACGATCCGGGGCGATATACATAGGTAGGGAGTGGCCGTATGATGATCTGCCCGAAGTGCGGATTTGAACAGCAAGATGCCGTCGAATGCATACAGTGCGGCATTGTCATCGAAAAATACCGACATCCTGTTGAAACCGTTCGCCGTCAGGCCGCATTGACGGAAAGCCGTCCCCGGAAATCCCGTGCCGACCTTCCCTGGAACTCCCTTCTCAGGCTGATTCTTCTCGTCAGTATCGGCCTTTTCTCGATTTCCTATCTCCTCAAGGACGACCTGCCCGACCGCGACGAGATACTCGAAGATCTCCTGCAACACCCGGCTCAGACTGCGGTGGATATGGCCCCCTTCCAGATCGAGGCAGGCGAAATCGTCTACACCATAACCCCACTCCATACCTACGAGATCTATGGCCTGGTCGTCTCCCATCACAATTGCGGCGCCTGGTGGGACATCTATCATCACGACCAATGGAAGGACTTCATCAATGTCAAGAATCTATGCGTGCTCTGGGGGAGCAACGTGCAAACAGAGGTCTACAAAGACATGAGGTTTACCAGTAACTCGTGGACCTGCACGTATTACTGGCCCAATCGCGAGGTTGGGTCCAAATTCAACCACACCTGCCTGTCGAACAATCACCTTCTGAGCCACGATGAATCCGTGACCAGGTCGCTTCTGAAGACATCTCGTGGAGATCAGATCTACTTGAGGGGCTATCTGGCGGAATACTCCCACAGCAACGGCGATTTTCATCGCGGGAGTAGCACCAATCGACTGGATACGGGAAACGGTGCCTGCGAGACCATCTATGTAGAGGACTATGAGATTCTCAAGACGGGCAACCCATTCTGGCGAACGACATTCACGGGTTCAAAATACGTGATCCTGCTCAGCCTGCTCCTCATCATTATCCGCTTCTTGCGGTCATCGGTAACGCCGAGTCACGAGTAGTATTTCCTGTCGGAAAAACTGGGACAGCCGCCAACAACCAGTGAGATAGATTCCTCCTCCCCTCTGGGGAGGAGGTCAGGAGGGGGCTTCTATCACACCCTCACCCTAACCCTCTCCCTCTCGAGAGGGAGAGGGAATATTAGTGACGGGATGACCCAAATAGCAGACTGTGCAAGCCGAAAAGCATGAGCGACGCAGATGGCCGTTTCTCGTCGGTTTCCTAGGCGGTTTTGACCTTGGCAGCCGCCTCCAGGCCCAGCTCCTCGATGGCAGTCTCCCGCATCTTGAACTTCTGAATCTTGCCGGTCACGGTCATCGGGAAGTCCTCGGCGCTGGCCACGAACTTCCAGTACTTCGGCACCTTGAAATGGGCGATCTTTCCCTTGCAGAAGGCCTTCATGTCTTCATCGGTCAGCAGAGCGCCCTCCTTCGGCAAGACCCACGCCATCAGTTCCTCGCCGTACTTCACGTCCGGCACACCGACGACGTAGACATCCATGACCTTGGGATGGGTCCGCACGAACTCCTCGATTTCCCGAGGGTAGAGGTTTTCACCTCCGCGGATTACCATCTCCTTGATCCGGCCCGTGATCTTCACGTAGCCTTCGTCGTCCATCGTGCCCAGGTCCCCGCTGTGCAGCCAGCCACGCTCGTCGATCGTGTCGGCCGTGGCTTCCGGGTTGTTGTAGTACCGGCTCATTACCTGGTACCCCCGGAAGCACAGCTCGCCCTGCTCTCCCCGGGGCACGACCCTGCCCGTGGCCGGATCGATGATCTTGAGCTCCTGCCACGGCATCACGCGCCCCACCGTGGAGACGCGCCGCTCGAGAGAGTCCTCGATACGGGTCATCGTCGTGACCGGCGAGGATTCGGTCTGGCCGTACGCGATGACCACCTCCTTCATGTTCAGCTTCTCGATGACCTCCTCCATCGTCTTGATCGGGCAGGGAGCGCCGGCCATGATGCCGGTTCGCAACGACGAGATGTCGTACTTCCCGAAATCCGGATGGTTGAGTTCGGCGATGAACATGGTCGGCACACCGTGCAAGGCGGTGCATTTCTCCTTTTCGACCGCCTCGAACACCGGGACCGGGTCGAAGATCGGAGCCGGAATCACCATCGTTGCACCCGTGGTCACGCAGGCAAGGTTGGCCAGCACCATCCCGAAGCAATGGTAAAAAGGAACGGGAATGCACAAGCGGTCCGCCTCCGTAAACCGCATGACCTGTGCTACGTGGTAGCCGTTGTTCAGGATATTGAAATGGGTCAGGGTAACGCCTTTGGGAAAACCAGTCGTGCCCGACGTATACTGGATGTTGATATCATCATCCGGGTCCAACTCGGGGGTGACCGCCCTCAGATCCTCATCCGGCACCCTTTTCCCGTCTTCCAGGATGTCCTCGAAGCAGAAAGCGCCTTCCTC
>JAUWSZ010000164.1 GCA_030609865.1 bacterium
GAACGGCATTCTCGACAGAATCGCACAGCAGCGAAGAGCGAAGACAAACGAACGATGAGGCCGAAAAAACCTCGGTGGCTGATCGCCGCCGCGGTGGAACAGGAGATCGCGGGAATCCGGGCGGGCGTGCAGGCCCGGCGGACTTCGTCGGGCCTGCACAACAACGCCTGGGCAGGGGATTGGAGAGGGGAGCCCCTTCTTCTCGTCCGGACCGGCGTCGGACCGCAAAGGGCGAGGGAAGGACTCGCCCCCTTCCTCCCGGGGGAGCCCTGTCGGGGAATCGTGTCCACCGGATGCGCCGGAGGCCTGCGAGACGAATGCAGGCTCGGGGACATCCTCGTGCCGGACGAGGTCCAATCGGTTCCTCCGTTGCCTGAAGTCCGTCTTCGGCCGGACCCGGCTCTCCGGTAGAAGGTTCTCGAACGGGTACGGACAGGCCCCTGGGCGGTTCACACGGGTCGCATGATAACCACGGACCGTGTCATCGTCTCGAGTGCGGAGAAACATCGATTCGGACTCGAATACGAAGCACATAGCGTGGAGATGGAGAGTACGGTGATCGCCGAGCTTGCCGAGAAGGCATCTGTTCCGTTCGTCGTGGTTCGCGTCGTGCTGGACGAAGCCTCCTTCTCCCTGCCGGACATGCTGAAGGTCTTTCGTTGGTATCGAAGAAAACAGTTTGGGAAGTTGATTCCCTACGTGGCTTCTCATCCGCACGAGCTCATGGAGTTACTCAGATTGCTCCAGCGCAGCCGGAAGGCCACACGGGCCTTGAACCATCTCTTCCTCGCCCATCTGCTCGATGGTTTGGTGGAGATTGGGAACCCCATCACGCAGCACTCGAAGAGGGAAGGAGCATGACTGAGAAGGCTTACCCGCTCGTGTACAAGGGATCCGTGAAGAACATCCGGATGATCCAGGAACCGAAGAAGAGGAGCCCGGGACGGTATGCTTTCGAGTTCACGGATGACTATTCCGTGTTCGATTACGGCAAGATGCCGGATCGAATCCGTGGGAAGGGGTCCGCCATTGCCATGATGAGTGCCTATCTGTTCGAGGCCATGGAAGACCCTTCCGCCTGGAAGGCCCTTTTTCGCCGGGGACGGGTTTGGGAACGTGCCGGGGGCGAGCAGGTAAGGGATCGTCTGAGAAGGTCCGCGGCAGGAAGACGACTGACATCGCAGGGATTGGCCACCCATTACCTGGGGCTTCTCGACGAAAACGGGAAATGTGTCCGTTTCGACAAGCTCCGGGGCCCCTCGAACAAGCTACTCGTCCGGGCCGTCCCGGTCGTGCCACCGACACAGGTTTCGATCGACGGAAAGGTTGTCTGGGACTACAGCGTATTTCACCCCGCGCGACCCCAGTTTTTGATCCCCCTGGAAAACGTCTTCCGGTTCGGGGTGCCAAAGGGCAGCTCCCTGTTGGAGCGCCTCCGGAAGCAACCCGGCTATGGGCAAGAAATCGGTCTGGAATCGATCCCGAAAGAGGGGGAATGGTTGCCCAGGCCTGTCCTCGAATTCTTCAGCAAGCTCGAACCGATGGACCGGCACTTCCGGCTGGAAGAGGCGCTGAATTTCTGCGGCCTCACGGGTGACCAGTTCCGGGAGCTTGCCGACATGTCACTGCTCACAGCGGTTTTTCTGCGCGATCTTTTCCTCGAAAAGGGCCTGGAGCTCTGGGACGGGAAGTTCGAGTTCGTGAAGACGAAGACCGACATTCTCCTCGCCGATTCGATCACGCCCGACGAGCTTCGAATCACCTTCAAAGGGACGCAGCTGAGCAAGGAACCTCTGCGGCAATACTACAAGCGAGAGGACCCACGCTTTCACGAAGCCATGGAGGAGATCAAGGCCGAGGGCCCCGCTTCCGGATCGATCCGCAAACAGCTAAAGACCCGATTGGGTCGAGGCCCGAAGAAAGTGGATGCCGATTTTCTAAGAATTGCTGAGCAGATGTACTTGTCCCTTGCCCACCGAGTAACCGAGTCTCCCCTGTTTGCCGACGCGATGGCCCTCGATGCGGTTGTGGACTATCTCGACGCCTATTAGCCTCTCAAGAGAAAAGGACACGGTTTCATGGCCACCACGAAGAAAATCACCCGAAAAGAGATCAAACAACCGGATGAGTTCATCACCTTCTCGGCACGTGCGATCGAGTTTGCCCAGGCGCACACTCGGGAACTCATCATTGGGGTCGCATCCGTGCTGGCCCTGGCCCTGTTGATCTGGGCTATGAGTGCCTATTCGAACAAGAAGGAGGCACAGGCATCCCGCTTGCTCGCGCAGGCGCAGGCGCTCTTGCACCCGATTTCCACGGAGCCGGAGGCAGGGCAGGCCGTTCCCGCCGAAGTGCAGGCCGATCCCGAGGCGGCGGCCAAGGCGCTCGTCCTTCTCCAGGATGTAGTCGAGAACTACAAGCGGACAGAGGCAAGCGAGGTGGCGCGGATTCTCCTCGGCCAGCGCTACTACGGGCAGGGGGACTACGATGCGGCCATCGACACGTATGACGCCGTCCTGGGAAAGGCGAGTCGGAAACCGGAGCTGACAGCGATGGCCCGGGAAGGGCTCGCCTATGCACACGAGGCAAAAGAGGACTTTGCGCAGGCCGCGATCTGTTATGAGGAACTCAGCAAGTCGTCCCTGACCAATGTACAAGGATGGGCCTACCTGGGCATGGCCCGTTGTTACGAGAAGCTGGGCGAGGTCCGGAAGGCAACCGATGCCTATCGTACGCTTCTGGCCGACCAGCCGCAACATCCGAAGGCCGCCGAAGCCCGGGCAAGCATCGCCAGGCTCACCGCGTCCCTCGATGCCGAGCACCATTGACGGTTTCCGGCTTCGCCCTTATGATATAGGAGTTACCGCCACTTCTCTTGGCAAAAGGAGGAGAGGGACATGAAGAACCCGTTTCGCAGATCTGCTCGAAGGCTTGGCACATGGGCGTTGAGAACCCTCTGCCTTGTGGCCGTGGCCGGGATTCTCACGTTCACCGCGACGATGGGAGAGGCAGAAGCCGAAAGGTACGACCCGAAGAAGGCTGGGAACCCGATCCGGATCTCGGCCTACATCCTGCACCCGGTCGGTGTTCTCATCGACTACGGCCTGATGAGGCCCTGCTTCTGGGTGGTGCAGCGTGAACCGTTCTCCACGATCTTCGGGTACGAGCCTCCCTGGAATGATGATCTTCCTGAACAGGACTGAATCGACGCGGAGGAACGAGGCCGGGAAGATCTCATGCTTTTCTCGATTCGAAGGATGACCGAAAAGGACCTCGAAGAGATCCTTGCCATCGAGCAGGTCTCCTATCGAACCCCATGGAGCCGGCGGACCTTTGAGAGCGAAATAAGAGCTCCCCACGCCTATCCGTTGGTCCTCGGCCAGTCGGATCCCCCCTTCATTCTCGGCTATGTCTGCTCCTGGCGCACGCTGGGTGGGTGCCACATCCTGAATGTGGCGGTGCATCCTTCTTTTCGGCGCATCGGGCTTGCCTCCCAGCTGATCGATCACCTTCTCGAGATTTGTCAGGAAGGAGGCATCCTGCACTACGTCCTCGAAGTCCGCATCTCGAACGAAAGCGCCATCTCACTGTACAAGAAATACGGGTTCAAGGTGTGCGGTGTTCGAAGAAGATACTATGAGGATACGGGTGAGGATGCCCTGATCATGCAACGGAGGGCCATTTGCCACTGATTCCCCAAAACGCCCACACCGCCCTCATCCCCGTTCTCTCGTATAGGGAGGTCGTTCCGGAGATCTTCCTGATGACCTTCGATGCGCCCCGGCTTGCCGCCGAGGCGCATCCGGGTCAGTTCGTGATGCTCTCGTTTCCACCCGCAAACGATCCTCTCCTCCCCAGGCCGTTTGCCGTCTTCAACGTGGAGGGGAAACGTGTCGAGATCCTGTACAGGAGGGTAGGCAAGGGCACGGGTCTCCTCTCAGGAATGAAAACCGGAGATCTTCTTAGGGTTCTCGGGCCTCTGGGGAACGGGTTTGCCCTGCCCGATCCTTCTGTGACGTCCATCGTGCTGGCGGGAGGGATCGGGCTCGCTTCCGTTCATTTCCTCCTCGTACACCTCCTCAAGCGACAGACCGCCCCGACGATCCTGCTTTACGGCGTCAGGTCTCACGAAGAGCTTCTCCCCCTCGAATCCCTCGACAAGGAGGGGCTTGTCATCCGCATTGCCACGGAAGACGGGCAGCAGGGAGTCAAAGGTACGGTCATCGATCTCCTCGCGACGACCCTGGATGGAACGGGAAATACCCCCACAGGCGCTATCGAATCGTTTGTCTGCGGCCCCCCGGCCATGCTCAGGGCCGTGGCCGGCAAGATGATGGGTCGCGGCATCAGGGCGCAGTTCTCGATGGAGTCTCGGATGGCCTGCGGATACGGAGTCTGTCAGGGCTGTGTGATCCCTTTCAAGGGGGAGGAGGATCCGAAGCAGATCCGGTACCGCAAGGTATGCACGGAGGGCCCTGTGTTCGCCGCCGAGGAAATTTGCTGGGAGGCCATGCAGGAATAACGAAGGGAAGAAGCGTTGACAAAGATCAACACAACCGTTTCCATTGCAGGGCTTTCCCTGAAAACGCCCGTAATGACCGCATCGGGAACCTGCGGATACGGCCTCGAGCTGACCCCCTACCTCGACCTCTCGCGTCTGGGCGCCCTCGTGGTCAAGGGGATCTCCGTCGAGCCCAGAGCGGGGAACCCGCCCCCCCGAATCGTCGAGACCTCCGCAGGGATGCTAAACGCCATCGGGCTCGAGAACATCGGCATGGAGGCATTCGTAGCCGAAACGTTGCCGAGACTGAAAGAATATGAAACCGTCGTCATCGTGAACATCCTCGGCGAATCCCAGGAGGAGTACGGGAGGCTCGTCGAGCAAATGAGCCGGCATGAGGGCATCGACGGGTTCGAGGTGAACGTTTCCTGTCCGAACGTCCGGAAGGGGGGGATTGCTTTCGGCTCCGACCCGGACATGCTGGAGGAACTCGTTCGTTTCCTCCGGGAAAGAACGGGAAAGCCCTTGATCATCAAGTTGTCACCGAACGTCACCGATATAGTAGATATGGCAAAACGGGCGGAAGCGGGCGGCGCGGATGGATTGACGCTGATCAACACGATTCGCGGCATGTCCATCGATTTGGAATCCAGGAGGCCCCACCTCGCTACGGTTGTGGGCGGGCTCTCCGGCCCGGCCATCAAGCCGGTTGCCCTTCGTATGGTGTGGGAGGTGGCTCGGCAGGTGAGGATCCCTGTCATCGGTGTGGGAGGGATTCTCAGCGGAGAGGATGCGGTCGAATTCCTGATCACGGGCGCATCCGCTGTTCAGGTGGGCACGGCGCATTTTCGAAACCCTGCTGCGTGCATCGAGGTCATGGAAGGAATCGAGAGCTACCTCGAGCGGCACGGGATCCACGATGTAAAGGACCTTATCGGATCGATTCAGCTCGAACCGAGCCCAATGGCATAGGAGGCCCCCCCGGGCTAGGAAGAGGTCATGCCGGATCTGTACATCGAATCCAAGAGAGACCTGGATCAGATCAGGAAGATGCTCCAGCGACTCCATTTCACGAAGGAGAAGGAAATCGCGGTCCGTCGTGTCGGAAAGAGGATGGCTGCGAGCGAAATCAAGGGAATGCGCGAGATGGAAGCGACCATCGCCGCGCTGCTGGAACGCCAGAAGCTCGTCACGAACGCACAGCAGAGAAGCCTGTTCGAAAAGTTCAAGAACCAGTACCACGCGAACATGCGCGGCTGGCGAAACCGCCTCGCCTTCGCAGAGGCGCGGCGGGCGCGCAAGCGCAGGAGTCGCGCCCGAAAGGCTGCGAATCAATAGGCCTGAACCGGCCACTGCCTCTGCATCTCAGACTTCCCCGTCCTGTCTAGCCCTCTTGTCGTACATCACTATTTTTGCTAATATTCTTTGGTTCACGAAATCGAGTCCGGGCAAAGATGAATCAAATCGGGTCGAATACCTTCCCGCCACTGACACGATGACGAACGGGCGATTAACTCAGGGGTAGAGTGCCATCTTCACACGGTGGAAGTCGCTGGTTCAAATCCAGTATCGCCCACCAAGCGAGTCCAGCGGGGGGTCAAGGTTACGCGCCTTGACCCCCCAGTTATTACCATATATTTCAACATGTTATAATGTTTTCCTGAAACTTCACTTTACACTTCAATCCGGACATCACTTCTTGTTTACGGTCTCTTTATCGGTTTCCGCCAGTCTGCTGCCAGAGTCTGTCCTTTCAGTCGGAATGGGTATCGGAAAACAGTCGATCCGGTTGGAATA
>JAUWSZ010000089.1 GCA_030609865.1 bacterium
ACCCCCGCCCCCATCACGGTAACCGTTCCTCACAGTGAAACCCTCCAGGATAGAGGAATTCCGCTCTCCGTTCTGGAATGTCACAACTGGACCCAAGTCGCTGCCGTCAATGATTGTGTCCTCAGGACCGTCCGAACTCGCAACCGTGATGCCCTTGCCCGAGTAGTTGATGTTTTCGACATACGTAGCCGGACTGACCAGACAGGTATCCCCGTCCACAACACTCACATCATCAATACAGCCTTGGATGGTCGTGAAATCTCCTCCACCACCCTGGTGCACGATCCAGGTCGTCTGGGCGAATGCGCCGGCGGCGCAGATGAGGAATGCGGGGATGATTCCAATCCAAACTGGAAGCATGTTTCGGGAAAGCATATCATCTTCCTCCCTACTGAAGACCTTGATTCGATGGGTCAAGACCGACCATGTGAGTGAATCTGTGATCAATATATTTCCAAGGAGTCAGCAGAGTCAAGTTAAATTATGGGACCTGGAAACACGTTATAGGGATGCACCAATCTGTTTGGGCAAATACTATTTGTTGCGGTTCGTCAATGGGGGTGAAAAGTGAACTAAATTGCTCTCACAGGATTCATACATATTGAATAGGCGGTAATGAGAGTCGCGAAGCGTATTCTCGTTCCCGGCGCGATGAACTAAGCCGTGGAGTGGCTCGTGTAAGGTCCGGATACCTTCACCTATCTCAAAATTTGACCATGTCGTTTCGTAATCTTCTTCGCGACGGTAGAGTCGAGCGGTGACGGTGCTCAGTATGGACAGGCGGGGCCGCCCACCATTTGTGGCAACTATCACATGAATATTGTCAACGGAGAAAGAAAAGAGTCCAGCGAATGAACGGCCAATCACGCGCCTTTTTTCCTCTCTAAGAGGGCCCGGGAAGTAGGTGTTACGGAAGAAACGGACGTAGAGCGTATTGCGGATGAAGCGAGAAGCCAGAGAAGGCCGGTTGGGACGTGAGGTTGACTTGGGCGGACGTGATGCAAGGGAAGGGGGCCCGAAGCCCCGCGCCCCGGCCGGGTAGGCCGGGGTATGGGGCTTGCTTCCGGGTTCGCTGAAGGTCTAGTCGAACAGGGGGAACGGCCTGTGCACGAATCCGTCGAACACCTCCGTCATGCTGAGGAAGTGCGGGTGGAGGCTCCAGAGGATCGGGTCGCCCAGGACCGCTCCGGACTCGCCGAGGGGAATCATGCTCTCGATTCGAACCGGGCCCGCAGAACCGAATTCCACGCACTGGGCGTAAGTGGAGCGGGACGAGCGCGGCATCGTGTGCACGACCCCGGAGCCTATGATCTCGAGGACCGGGTGGTTGAACGTGGTCTCTCCCCGGGCGCCGATCCCCCAGGGCTGCGCTCCCAGCGTGGCGATCGTGTTGTCCAGGGCCGCCAGGATGATCTCGTCGGCGGTCTGCGGTGCGGTCCCGTCCGACAGGTTCTGGAACCAGTTGTAGTTGTTGTTGATCGTTGTTCCGGGAAGGCCGTGGAGCATGACATTGAACAGTGTGTCCTTGCTCTGGCCCGAGCCAAGCTCGTCCTCGAAGGTCAGCCGGATGGCCTCGCGAAGCCACGTGTCCATCAGGACCCACGCGTCCGGGCGGTCCGTTCCGAAGGCCCACGCTGCTTCCCCCCCGGCAACGAAGTGGCCGTCCCAGCCGTCCATGACCGCAAGGGCGGCCAGACGCTCCGGCGTCGGGTCGGCGTTGACCGCGGCGGTGAAGTAGTCCTCCACGAAGGCCCACGGATTGCCTCCGCTTCCGAAGGAATCCGTGGTGGCGATGTTCAGGGCCAGGTTTCTCACGTCATCGAAGGTCAGATCGTCGTGGGTGGACAGGTAATCGTGGATCACCTGGGCCCGGTGGAAGGGGCCGTAAGGGGCGTCATAGGTCAGGCTGGATTTGTTGTTCCATCCGCTGTAGAAGCCCTGGCTCGTGTTGCGATCCGTTGAGCGGGGGAGCAGCACATCCGCGTCCCATTCCAGGGGGTCACCCAGGAAGCCCTGCGGAAGGCGCCATTCCCCAGCGGGCCGCAATGGGTCACGGCCTGTCATCCAGTAGGCAATGTTCCCATCCACATCCGCGTAGAGGATGTGAAACGAGGCGGGAAAGTATTCCATCGCTTCCCCGAATTCATCCATATTGGTGGCACGCATGAATCCCAGGGCCGCAATGGTCGTCTCGAATTCCCGGCCCCAGTGAGCGTATTTCCAGGAGATGATCGGGTCGTCCGGAGAGGGGACGTAGGTGGCCGGATCGTACGGCATGGGACTGATGATGGGGCCGTGGGCTGACCTGTAGATCGGCAGCACCACGTCGTCTTCGCCCAGGACCTCGATCGTTTCCGTCCTGTGCAGGAACACGTCTGCCTGTTCTTCGATGTAGTAGTCCTCGCTGTTCACATGGCCTGTCATCATCGCCAGGGCGTGGTGAGGCGTCCGACTGACGATCAGGGATGGCAGGCCCGGAACGGTCATCCCGGAGATCTCCAGTCCACCCGCCCGGATCGATCCCTCGGTTACGATCGATGGGACGTCAAAGCCCATTTGCGGCCCCGAGTACAAGATAGGATTCCCGGACGTGGTCTTGTCACCCGAGACGACCCAGGCATGGCTCCCCATCTTCACATAGGCATTGATGCTCTCGAGGCTCTCTTGCACGTTCTGACTCATCTCCGACATCCTGGCCGCCACCTCCCGGAGATCCGGGAAGGACGGGGCCACTCCCCGTGACAGGGGCTGGGGCTGCGCTGCCGCGGTCATCGGGGCGAGCATGCCGCCACCGCCGGGGGGGATATAGGTCAGGGCATCCGGGTCGTTCAGCCATCGCAGGTCATTGAACATGTCCATGTAGTCGACCGGGAAATCGTCCTGGAGATCCTGAAGAAGGGCTGCGTTCTTGATCTCGGTCTGATCCAGGGCATTGCCGTCGAAGTTCCTCTGAAGGACGGCCATCCAGCCGAAGAGATCCGCCACGGTCCAGTCCAGGAGAGTCGGTGTGAAGTCGAGGCTGAGGAGCTTGTTCAAGTCGATGAGCTTGAACTCGAGAGGGATGTGCTCACGATTGGCGCGAAGGTCGGCGATCCGCCGGTTGATGCCGTCCACGTAACCCTGGACGATGGCCTGAGATTCAGGATCCAGGGCATCGAAGTAATCCATCAGCTCCTCATCCGAATAGCCCACGGTGCGGAGATAGATATCCGTGCTCACGAAGCTTGGCCCCTGGATCTCGGAGAGCTTCCCGTGACCCACCCTTCGGTTGAGTTCGAGCTGCCACAGCCGGTCCGTGGCGATGGCATAACCCATGGCCTCGTAGATCTCGTAGATGCTCGCGTCCTCCGGGCCCGTGATGAACCAGACGCCCTTGTCGTCGCGGTTGGTGGCGACACCCCCCTCGTCCACACGGAACAGCCTGCCGTCCGTATCAGTAAGTGAGAAGCCTTGCGCTTCTCCCCGGACCTTTGTGGCAAGCTCGTTCACGCCGAGGAGGAGCCCGTCGCCCGTGTCCACCTGTGCCTTCATCACGTTCAGGGCCGCGTCGAATGCAAACCGGTCGGTGATATCGCTCGTATTCAGGAAGGCCTCGAACGTGCCAGGGTCGGCGCCGGTCTCGAGGCGCACGAAGATGTCGACCGGGTCGGAAGAATATCGTTGCCCAGCCAGGGGCTCGTCGATCGTTGCCAGGTTGCATGCAAAAAGGGTGATCGCCGCGGCCAGGACCAGAAGATGTGTGCAACTTCTTCTCAGGGTTTCCATCGTCTCTTTCCTCCCATAGTAGTGACGCAATCTTATATTCTTATTAATATATTCATATTATAGATGACACTTGCGTGTCAACCTAAATATCCGGGTGAACGGGATGAGAACCTCAATTGCACGGGATGCCCGGCCTGGAATGTTCAGGCTGGAAGTGACTTGGAAACATAGCGGTATTTCCAAGTCACGCCACTAGCTCTTCTTTCGCAGCCATTTCAGGAGCAGCACGGCCCCCACGGGGATGAAGAGGAGAATGAGCTCGTTCAACACGCCCGATCCGGTGAGAGAGCCGGACCCGTAGGTCGAGGCCTCGGCGTTGGCGCAACCCGTGTATGAACACTCGCAATCCGTGCTGTCGAAGAACCCGTCACAATCGTTGTCCCGGCCGTCGTCGCACGTGGGATCGCCCAGCGGGCCTTCCGTCGTGCAGACGGGCCCCTCCTGGGGGTCGGTGTCCGGGTCGCCGAGGCCGGCCAGAGGGGTCACCGTTACAACGTTGGAGAAGCCGCTTTCGTTGCCCGAAAAATCCACAGCGGTGGCCGCATACGTGTAGGCCACGTCGTTGTCCACCCCGGTGTCGAGGTATTCCGGGATCTCGATCGGTTCTGCGTTGACCCTGTGTCGATACGGGCCCTCCGGACGGCGCGACCGATACAGGTTGTACCCCTCGACATCGGACGCAGGGCTCGGTTCCCAGTAGAGAAAGACCTTTCCGTCTCCTGCACCCCTCTTGAGCGCGGTCGGGGCGGCGGGCGCCTGCTCATCCAGGCCGGTCCGGGAGAAGAGGAAGACCGTGACCGAGTGTCTCGGGAAGCGGTAGGAAACCGGGTTGCCATAGAGTTGGAGGTCCTGCTGCACGGTGGTAACGCAGTCTCCTGAAGGACAATCCTCAGGCTCGTTGCTCGCGCTCGGCGAGGGCCCGGTGATCGTCAGGACCTTGACCGCCGCCTTTCGTTCGAACCCCTGCAGGTACACGGGCGCCAGGAGGTCCTGGTCAGGGTGCAGATTGATGACAAAGAGGGAGAGCTTGTCCCCTGCATCTGTTTTCGTCGCCAGGGCCTGCAGGTAGGAAACCTCACGGTTCTGGTTCGCGTAGCCCACCGTTATGCCGGTCTGTGCCCCTACCGGAAAGCTCGGCGACTCCGACACTTGCGTCGACACGACCCGATCGAAGACATTCCAGCGATAGGCCTTGAGCAGGTGGAAGACAGGCCTCTTGTGAGGATCCAGCCTGCCCCGCTCTACGGCCTCGCCGTCGTAGGCAACCCCTTCCAACACCCCGATCCCTGCCCGGTCGTGGAAGAGCAGCCAGTAGTTGGCCAGCGGCACGCCGTTGCGGAGGAAGAAATGGTAGATACAGCCCATGCTCAGCATTTCCCGGAGATAGCACGCCTTCGAGAAGTACGGCAGAGACGTGTTCTCCTGGTACACCGTGTTCGCTTCGGTGTAGAAGACCGGCTTTCCTCCGGCGTAGGGCTCGCCGACCCGGTAGACTTCCTCCCCCACGGGCCAACCGCCGAGCAGGGCATGGTACCAGGCGCGGCTCTTCTTGAGATCCACCCAGAGCGGCTCCGCCTGCCCGACGCGGAAGATGTTCAACTGCTGGCGAACCGTGATCATGGCCCCGTCCGCCAGGCGGTCCGCCTCGAGGCGCAGAGAATGCTCTCCGGGGCCCAGCGCAAAATTTCCGGATCGGAGCGTTCCGATGAAGGGAACGTTCCATGTTCCTGCCACTTTTCCGTCCACCCACAGGGAAAGGGCCGGACACAGGAACCCCACGCACCTCCCCTCCGCAGGCACCTCGAACCAGTAGTCTCCTGCCTGCTCCACCGAAAAATCGACCTCCACCGAAGCGCCCTGCTTGAGCATCCTGAAGCCGTTCACGGTTCCCGAGGAACTCGGGAGGTGCAGGTGCTGAGCCCAAAAGTCAAAGAAACTCCCAACCCTTTCCAGCATGAAGGAGCGGTACTGCAGCCAGTTCGCTCGATTATACACCGGATCCAGGCCTCCCCCCGAGCTGATCACACCAACTTCGATGGTCTGGTCGATCGCCTTCATGGCCTGGGAATAGGCCCTGACTCGATCCGCGTAGTCCTCACGACCCGGGAATATCTCCTCGTTGCCCAACTCCCAGTACGGCACCCCATAGGGCTCTTTGTGGCCGTTGGCGGCCCGAAGGGCGGCCCAATCGATTCCCCCTCCCCGGTTCGAGCCGTCGTTGGGTGCGTTGCAGTACTCCACCCAATCGGCTGCATCCTGAACGGTGCCGCGCCGTTTTCCCGCCACGGACACGTTCACGACGAGAATGGCGTCCGAGCCGAGTTCCTCGCAATACCGGAGAAACTCGTCCGTTCCGAAGGTCTGGGGAATCCCCAGGGCCCCATAGTTGGGATTCCGTTCTGCGAAGGGCCCGATCCCGTCTTTCCAGTAGAAATTGTTCGCGGTCAGCCCACCGGGATAACGGAGCACCGTGGGGCCCATTTCACTCAGGTGAGGGAGATAATAGTTCCACGTGCGTTCCGCCTCTTCGTACTCCTCCTGATTGGACACCCATTCGTTGAAGCCCATGACGTCGCCGCCCAGGATGACGCTGTTACCGAACACTCCCGGGCTTGCCCGTTCGATCACCGCATGGGCGTCAACCCGAATCTCCGTTCCGTGGGCGGCATGGAGTGGCAAAAAGCAAAGGATTCCCAGAAGGAAACAGGGTAGCGAGAGAAGAGAAGAACGATGCCTCGTCATGGTGCCGGACTCCTGTCTTTCAGTATTTTCCGTGGTATGTGAGATTTCGCTTCGGCCAATGCTCCCGGCCTTCTGCCCAACCCACTCCTGTTCTTGAAGGTATTGGGGACTTAGACCTCCGCGGCATACGCCAAGTTCCCTCCCGGCAGGGGCCGCAGGGTTTCACACAGGAAAACACCCCGCAAGGATGCATCCCGATTGATCAAACAGGGCCTTCTACGGTATGATGCAAAATTGCGCCTCCATGGTTGCGGTAATTTCTCGTTTTTTACGCAAACCTGCCTCGTTCGTTTAGCACGCCGAGCACGGTTTCGGTTTCATTCGAAAGGAGTACGGCCTATGATCAGTTTTCAACCGAGTGAAGAGCAAGGGCAGATTATCGACATGGTCCGGCGCTTTGCCGCGGACGTAGTCCGACCGAACGCACACGATTGCGAAGAAGGCAAGGGCGTTCCGGACGATCTGCTGACAAAGTTCTGGGAACTTGGCCTGATCGCCAACTCCATCCCGGAGGACTGTGGCGGCTACGGGTACGAGCGCTCCGCCGTGACCGGTGTCCTCATCGCGGAGGAGCTCGCTTACGGTGACCTCGGCCTGGCCCTGGCCATGCTGAGTCCCACGCTTTTCGCCTACCCGATCCTGGAGACGGGCACGGACGAACAGATGAAGAAGTACCTGCCTCAGTTCTGCGGAGAAGCCTTCAAGTTCGCCACGTCGGCCCTGATGGAGCCGCGGGTCACGTTCGATCCGACGATTCTCAAAACCACGGCGAGAAGGGAGGGGGAAGAGTACGTCCTCAACGGCGAGAAGTGCCTGGTCCCCTTTGCGGATCGTGCGGACCTGTTCCTGGTCTTTGCCACGACCTCCCCGGGTGCGGGCGCTGCCGGGATCGAAGGCTACATCGTCGAGAAGGGCACGGAGGGCCTTCAGGTCGGCGACCGGGAGAAGTACATGGGCCTGAATGCCCTGCCGCTCCACAA
>JAUWSZ010000247.1 GCA_030609865.1 bacterium
AACGTCCGTGGGGAGGATCCGGGTGGAGGAAGAGGTGGGTGCCTGATCGAGCTGAAGGAGTTCCTTCAGGACGTCCTGGGCCGATTCCAGCACGGCCTCTGCGCCGATCAGTTCCTCCTCCCTGAGGGCGACGCCGGTCTGGGACTGGAGCAAGTCGATGGGGGCCATGGTGCCGAGCCGAACCTGGATTTCGTTGTCTCGGAGGAGTTTTTTGGCGAGTTCCAGAGATTTCTTCCGGACTTGCAGGTTTTCGAAGGTGAAGGCAAGGTCCCAATAGGCTTGGGAGACCGTCACGAGTATGTCGGTGATGTACTCCTGCCATCGATCTTCACTGATCAGGTGGAGATTCTCCGCGATACGGATCGGCGCGGTTTGGAACGCGATTCCGGCGTTCTTCAACAGGGGCTGGGAGAAGCTGAGGTTCAAACGGGTGGAATAGTAGGGATTGATGATCAGAAAGCTCGAGTTGCTCTCGAAGCGATTCATTTCGACTTTCAGTTCCATGATGCCGCCCGTCTTTACCGGCTTGCCCAGGCCGATATCGAAGAGGGTGGTCTCTCTCCTGAAATAGGCAGTGTCCGCACCCTGGAGCTGAGAGGAGAGGGGCTCGCTCGAAAAACCGTACGAGAAGGTCGAGAAAACAAAGGCATCGAAGGCCCCTTTTGCCTTCTTGATTTCCATTTCTGCAATGTCGGTCGCGTACCGTTCCGATCGAAGGTCGAGATTCTTGCGGAGGGCCAGGCGGAATGCGTCTTCCAGGCTGAGGGGGCGGGGAGCGCCCGCCGGGACCAGGTCCCGTTCCATGCTGAACAGGTGGATCTCAAAGGCTTCTCGGTTCTTGCCGGTCCACTGGTCTTCGATGGCGGACAGAGGCCCGGGATACGAGACCGGGTCCTTTCCTGATTTTTCATCAGCGCTCGTGAGTGGTGCGAGAAGCAGGGACAGCAAGACCAGCCCGCATATTGATCGCCTCGGCAACTTTTGAATCCCTTTCATGGAACAACCCTCCCGTGTGGAAGATCCCGGAAAACATCTTGTAAGCCTCTTGTTTTAGAAGGAAAATGAGCATATGAAAAGAGAGGTAGAAAGCTAACACAGCGGTTTCTCGAGTGTCAAAGAGCTTCTGCAAAATAGGGGCCGTTTCCCATGGACCAGGAGAAGACTCCGCAATTCGTCGTGGATTCCATGCTCGGCCGCCTGGCCCGCTGGCTTCGCATCCTGGGATTCGACGCGTGGTACTTCAGGGTGATAGACGATCGAGACCTGCTGAGGCTGCACCATGAGACGGGACGCATCCTGTTGACGCGCGATACCCATCTGGTCCAGTGTCGAGAGGTTGGACGCCATGTGCTCGTCTGGAGCGACGGCTGGGAGGATCAGCTGCGGCAGGTGGTGGTGGCCCTTTCGCTCGAGGTCTGCCGGGAAAGAATGCTGACGCGATGCCTTCTGTGCAACCGTCCGCTCGAGAAGCTGGCGCGGGAGGAGGCGTACGGAAGGATTCCGGACTATGTAGCCGGTTCGACGTCCGCCTTTCACGGATGCAGATCCTGCGGCAAGGTCTACTGGGCGGGCACGCACCGAAAAAGAATGGAAGAGGTGGTTTCCATGCTTCGTTCCGACCGAAAGGGCGGACAGGAACCGTCGGCGGGGTGACCGTGTCGCTGAAGAAGGCGCCAAGAGGTCATCGAGGATTGCGTGTCGTGGGCGGGTTCGTCCGCGGTCGCAGGCTGAGGGTTCCCCAGGGGAAGGATGTGAGGCCGACCCAGGACAGGATACGAGAGGCTCTGTTTTCGATCCTCGGGGACACGGTGGAGGGTTGCATTGTATTGGATGCATTTGCGGGCAGCGGTGCCCTAGGGATCGAGGCATTGAGTCGTGGCGCCGAGCGTGCCGTCTTCTGTGACGAGAAACACGAGTGCATACATGCGATCCAGGAGAATCTCAGAAAGTGTGACTTGGCCCACCGGGCAGTGGTTTTTCGAACCAGGCTGCCGGAGGGGCTCGCGAGGGTCCGCGAGGCCCTGGCCGAATCGTGTGACCTGGTGTTCCTGGATCCACCGTACGGCGCGGAAGGAAAGGAGCGAATCCTGGAGGGACTCCATCGGTTTGCTTTATTAAAAGAACATGCTAGGATTGTCTTCGAGCACGCTCAGAAAGACGCTTTTGCTTGTGTTCCTGCGGGCTTCGTCGTGGAGGCGGAGAGACGATACGGCGATACCCTGCTCACCTTCTTGAACTACCAGCCGGGAGAAGAGAGAGACGATGGGCGGTGAAGGGAAGGCGAAGATAAAGAGCTGTGTGATCTACCCGGGCTCTTTTGACCCGATCACTTATGGCCATGTGAATATCGTGAAACGGGCCCTGAATGTCTTCGACAGGATCATCGTTGCGGTCGCCATCAACACGACAAAGAGTGGCACCTTTACGATCGAAGAGCGCGTGGACATGATGCACGAAGTTTTCAAAGATGAGCCTGACGTAGAGGTGGATTCTTTTTCCGGGCTCCTGGTGGATTACGTCCGCACGAGGCAGGCACTGGCGATTCTCCGCGGGATCCGGACCGTGACGGATTTCGACTATGAATTCCAGATGGCCCTGGCGAACAAGTCCCTGGATCCGGATGTGGAGCAGGTCTTCATGATGACAGAGGGGAAGTACCTGTACCACAGCTCCTCGATCATCAGAGAAATCGTCTCTCTGGGGGGGTCTGTCCATGAAATGCTTCCCCCCATCGTGGAAAAGAGGCTGAGCGAGAAGCTCAGGGCAGGCAGAACGGGCAGCTAGCCGTCCGAATTCTTATGCCCGGTTTCCTCGGGCCGAATCCTGTTTCTGGACCTGACATGGTGGAACCAACCGAAACAGAGAGTTCTGCGACCGTCCTGGTGGGGGTGACCGGGGGCATCGCCGCGTACAAAGCGGCCGAAATCGTCCGGATCCTGGTCAAGGAGGGGCTGGCGGTGCACGTCGTGATGACCCGAAACGCCCAGGAGTTCATAACGCCCCTGACCCTGCAGGTGCTTTCGGGAAATCCGGTGTGGACCGAGACCTTTCATCTGACCCAAGAGCAGGAAATCGGCCACATCTCCCTCGTGGATAGGTCCAACCTTTTTCTGATCGCCCCTGCTACGGCGAACGTTCTGGGCAAGGTCGCGGCCGGCGTGGCAGACGACTTGCTCACGACCATGGTCAGTGCTGCCACCAAGATTCCCGTGATCTTTGCCCCGTCGATGAACGTGAACATGTACCAGAATCCGATCACGCAGGAAAACATCGAGCGGCTAAAGCGTTTCGGGTATCTCTTCATCGAGCCGGAGGAAGGCGAACTCGCCTGCGGGGTTCAGGGTGTCGGAAGGCTCGCCGACCCGGAAGACATCGTAGAACAAGTCATCGGCCGACTCGCTCCGAAGGATCTGACAGAGGAGCGGATTCTTGTCACGGCCGGCCCCACGGAAGAAGCGATCGATCCGGTCAGGTTTCTCACGAACCCCTCCTCCGGGAAGATGGGGTATGCGATTGCTCGAGCTGCCGCACAGAGGGGCGCGAAGGTTACCCTGATCAGCGGACCGACGAGCTGTGTTCCACCGCTCGACGTGGCGCTCGTGCGGGTGCGGAGTGCCGAGGAGATGCGAAAGGCCGTGATGAAGGCCTTCCCGGCATCCACCTCCGTCGTCATGGCGGCTGCCGTGTCTGATTTTGCTCCTGCGAGCCGTGCAAAACAGAAGGTGAAGAAGCAGGATGTTTCCCTGACCGTGAAGCTGAAGACAACTCCGGACATCCTGCTCGAGTTGGGACAGAGGAAAGAAAACAGGGTTCTCATCGGCTTTGCGGCGGAGACGCAATCGCTCGTCGAGAATGCAAGGGCGAAGCTCGAGAAGAAGAACCTGGACCTCATCGTGGCCAACGATGTGTCGAGAAAGGAGATCGGATTCCAGTCCGACAGCAATCAGGTCAAGATGATCGGGAAGGACGGGAGCATCTCTGCGTTGCCTCTTCTCCCGAAGCGTGTCCTCGCGCACCGGGTGCTCGACCAGATAGGAATCTTGCGGAGAAACCCCGGGAAAGGGCGCCGAAGGAAGGCGTAGGAGGCTGGGCGGGGGCTAGAGGAGGCGGGGTTTGGATGCGCCGTCCAGGGCGTGGAAACGAACTCGCCCCTCGTTACCCGGGGAGACCGCCTCGTCGTCTTACGGTCGGAGCGCCTTGAGTGCCTGAGCAAGGAAGTCGGGCTCCAGCTTTCCCCTCCGGTCCAACACCCGAAGGTTTCTGCGAATCCATTTCGCCGACAGCAACGCATCCTTTCCCGTCGGGTCCATTTTGAGACAATCGGCCCGTTCGAGATGCAGGAGAAGGTCGAGGGCGCTCATGAAGGAAAGTCGCCGGTATTTGGCTGCGTCACGGTCCGTAAGGGGCCAGATGGATTTTTCCGACATGTTGTCGAGCATCTTCTGCCATTGCTCCATCCGATTCAGGAGCAGCAGGCTCGAGAATATCCTCTTGTCGGTCTTGAACGAGAAGAGGGTTCTTTTAACAACCCGTTCCAGCAGCTCATCGTCTTCTTCGTGCTGCGGCAGGCGAGCGATCTCCCGGGCAAGGGTCCAGAGCTCCCTTTTTTCCAGCCTGTCGAACCGCAATTCCCAATAGGCGTGCCGAAGGGTCTTGGCCGGGTCGGTTCGAACGTAGCATTCAGGGATGAAGTAGTTGTGGGCAACGGTGTCCGCGGCCAGATGGCTGAGGTATCCGTAGGCAAAGGCCTCTTGTGGCGGAGAGCTGGCATCCTCCAGGACCGAGAACCCCACCAGCCAGTTGTGGGAGTGGTCATGGATCTTGGCGAGGCCTTTGGCAAAGATGATATCGGCACCGATGCATCCGTAGAGATAGTCGTAGGGGAAGGCCTCCAGGACCATGCGGAGGCTGTGGCCGAGGAGGCTGGTGTGCCGCAGGGCCTCGATGCCCAGCTGGAGGTGGGTGACCGGACCCCAGGCAAAGGCCTTCTCCGGGACGAAGAGCCAGACAAAGAAGGCGACGACGAATCCGACTGCGTAAACCATGAAGATTGACCTCACAAAAAGAAACGACTTTTTACTTTTTCTAGAAAGCCTGGTTATTGTTCTGCATACTTTGCATCTAACCTGATAGAGATGAGGATCTCTAGGAAGATAACCAAAGTGTATAGTATAGTTGATTTGAACCCTTCTATCATGGTTCGTAAATTTTCTGCAAATGCTTGATCAGGAGTCGGATTTCCCATGA
>JAUWSZ010000632.1 GCA_030609865.1 bacterium
GCCCGCGTCCGCCGGTGTGGACCCGAAGGGCGTGGACCCGCTCGCCGTGCAAGCCATGAAAGAGGTGGGGGTGGTCCACGTGGGCTTCGAGGACCCGCCGAAGCTCGCCGGGGAAATCAAGGACGAGGCGGAACGAATCGGCCCGTACCGTCGTGTGCGGGACGAGATCAAGGCGTTCGTGGAAACGCTGCCGGAAGGGTTGGACAAGAGGGAAAATCCATGACTACCGAAGTGAAGAGGAGCGAGACAGGCAACGCCGAGGATTCAAAGGGGCTCGGCCTGTTCGAAAAATATCTGACTCTCTGGGTGATCCTGTGCATCGGAGCTGGGATCGTCCTCGGCAAGGTCGCCCCGGGCATGGCCACCTTCCTCGACGGGCTCTCCATCTACGCGGGCGATGCGCCGGTCGTGTCGATCCCGATCGCGGTGTGCCTGTTCTTCATGATGTACCCGATCATGGTGAAGATCGACTTCGCGGAGGTGCTCAAGGCGGGCCGGAACCGGCGGCCCGTGGGACTCACCCTCTTCGTGAACTGGGCGATCAAGCCTTTTACGATGTATGGGATCTCGCTCCTCTTCCTCGGCGTCTTGTTTCAGGGGTTCATCGGTCCGGAGGCGGTGGACTACGTGAAGATGCCCTTCGGGCTCGATCTGGCTCTGGGCGACACGCACGGGGTGGGCAAGGTCGTGATGGTGGACGGGGTCAAGGTGCTGGAGGTTCCCCTGTGGCGCAGCTACCTGGCCGGGTGCATTCTCCTTGGCATCGCTCCCTGCACCGCCATGGTGCTCGTGTGGGGCTTCCTGGCCAGGGGCAACGACGGCCACACCCTGGTTATGGTCGCCATCAATTCGCTTGTAATGCTCTTCCTCTTCGGGCCCCTCGGAGGCTTTCTCCTCGGGGTCGGGCGGCTTCCGGTCCCCTGGCAGGCCCTGCTCCTTTCGATCGGCATTTACGTGGCCCTCCCGCTCGTGGCGGGCTACCTCTCGCGCAAAGGGATCATCCGTGCGAAGGGGGAAGACTGGTTCCGGGAGAAGTTCCTGCACCTGCTGACGCCGATCACGATCTCCGCCCTCCTGGTGACCCTTGTCCTGCTGTTCTCGTTCAAGGGGGAGGTGATCCTGTCGAACCCGCTCACGATCCTCTGGCTTGCGATCCCGCTGTTCCTTCAGACGGTGCTCATCTTCTGGCTGACCTACGGCCTGTCGCGACTGCTCGGCCTCTCGTACGAGGACGCCGCGCCCTCGGCCATGATCGGCGCCTCGAACCACTTCGAAGTGGCCATCGCCACGTCCACGATGCTCTTCGGCCTGTCGTCCGGAGCGGCCCTGGCGACCGTGGTGGGGGTGCTCATCGAGGTGCCCGTGATGCTGATGCTCGTGAAGATCTGCCTCGGCACGCAGGGCTGGTTCGCCAGGGATCCCTGAGGCAGGCATGAATTAGGGATCAGGAGAAGGAGGTGAAAGGGCAAAGGCAATGAGCAACTACAGGGTATTAGGTATTAGCTCCCCGCCGTTGCCCCCCGACTGGATACCCGGGAGGGTGGTTGGGAGGGCTAATACCTAATACCTAACAGCTGCTAGACAACAGGGAATAGCACTCACTGCCAAATGGTCAGCTTCTGTCCGAAATGGATCGGCTTCTTCCGGGAGATCTTGTTCCACTTCTCGATCGATTCGACCGTGACGTTGTATTTCGAGGCGATGGTGGAGAGGTTCTCCCCCCTCTTGATGGCGTGAACGACTTTCCTCCTTTCGGACAGGCGCTCAGCCACACGGTCCGCATACCCGTCTGCCTGTTCCGTGGGCACGGCGATCACGTACCGGCCGCCCGGCAGGACATTCCTCCTCATCCAGGGATTCAGGCCGCGAATCGTTCGTGCCCCGGCGTTTGCGCAGTCCGCGAGGATGTCGATGGATATGGGCGTTTCCGACGCGATGTCCACCTCCATGACCTTGGGCAATCGATACCGTTCGTTTTCCGGGACGTGGATGGAATAGGTCTCCGGCTGTTCCATGATGAGCTTTAGGGCCAGGATTCGGAACACGTAACGCTCTGTCTCCAGGGGCAGGTAGAGGTCGTAGTAGGAGGTCGTGCCCTGTTCTTTCGTCGCGCGCTGGACGTTGTTCTCCCCCCAGTTGTACCCCGCGAGTGCCGTGGTCCAGGATCCGAACATCTCGTGCAGGTTTTTCAGATAGGCTGTCGCCGCCATGGTCGAACGCGTGAGGTCGCGCCTCTCGTCGATGTAACCATCCACCTTGAGTCCGTAGCGCTCCGCCGTGGGTTCCATGAACTGCCAGTATCCCACCGCTTTTGCCGAACTCCTCGCCCGGGAAGTCAGCCCGCTTTCGGCTACTGGCACGTACTTCAAGTCCTCCGGCATTTCCTCAATCTCCAGGATCACCTCTACGATCGGGTTGCACCTGGCGGCCCGCTTTATGTACGTGACCATGAGTCCCTGTCTGTCCAGGAGGTGGTAGAACTCCCTCTCCAGCCTCTCTTTCACATCCGGCCTCTCCAGAGGCACGTGTTCGCCGAACAGGCTCATCTGCTCAGGCACCCGGAAACTGGAAACCGGGGGCCGGGTGTTCGGGATCTCCGCCGGGGCGTCATTTCCCGCCGCCACGGGCAGGACCAGCAGGACGACTGCGATACCGCTAAGAAGAAGATGCTTCACTGATTTTCCCTCTGTGTCCCGGGCGCGCTACAGGAAGGCCTTTCCTTCGCCCCGGTAGGTCTGGACCCGATCGACGATGCGATTCTTGCCGACCAAGGAGAATGAATTGAATCGTTCTGCGATTTCACCCGCTTTGGCATGCTGGAAGAAGATTGGATCCCCGAGGCTGAGGGCTGGGCGCTCCGCGGGAAGTTTGAGCGGAGTCTGTACTTCGCCGGAGCCTTCGAAGGGCCGGAAGGC
>JAUWSZ010000699.1 GCA_030609865.1 bacterium
GTCGGGGCCCTGCGCTGGAAGGCGCCCCGGGATCCGGATCCCTGGACGGAAGCCAGAGAAAGAAGCGACTACTGCGAGCCCTGCGCCCAGTACTTCTTTGTCGGCGCCGAAACCTACGGGAGCGAGGACTGCCTTTACCTGAACGTCTGGCGTCCCCGCACGTCGGAAACGAATCTGCCCGTGTACTTTTGGATCCACGGCGGTGGAAACACCCTGGGTACCGCATCCTCCGACGACTACCTCGGCGCCAACCTTGCCGACCGGTCCAACCTTGTGGTCGTGACCGTGAACTACCGGGTCGGACCGTTCGGGTGGTTCACCCATCCCGCCCTGCGGGAAGGGGCCCCGGGCAGCGAGCAGGACGACTCGGGCAACTACGGGACCCTGGACCTGATCAAGGCACTCACATGGGTGCGGGACAACATCGAGGCCTTTGGCGGTGACCCGGAAAGGGTGATGATCGCGGGGGAGTCGGCGGGGGCATTCAACGTCTTAGCCCTCCGGGGTTCCCCCCTGGCCGAGGGCCTGTTTCACAGGGCCATGGCAGAGAGCGGCGGGCCCATGTCGAGTTCGGTGGAGGAAGGGGAGGAGAGCGCCCGGGACGCGATCCTGCGGATCCTGGTCAACGACGGGACTGCGGCGGACACAGCGGAAGCCGAGGCGCATCTGGACGGGATGACCGAACCGGAGATCGAGGCCTATTTGCGAGGCAAGACCGCCCACCAGATGCTCCGGGCCTACGAGCCCTGGTTCGGCGGCATGTTTACCATGGCAAACGTGTTCGTGGACGGCACGGTCCTGCCCGACACGGGATACGCAACCCTCGAGGCCGGGACCTATCCGAACAAGGTGCCCACCATCCTGGGAAGCAACAAGGATGAGATGAAGCTGTTCATGTTCGCGGACCCGATCTTTGCGGGGAGGGACGATCTCTACGAGGTTGTCACATCCTATGGGAGCGACGTGTGGAAGGCCACGGGCGTGGATCAGCCGGCCAGGAAGCTCAGCTCTCATGCCGACCAGCCGGATGTGTATGCGTATCAATTCCTCTGGGGCACGCTCGACGAGACAGGAGATAGTCAGCTGCCGGACCCGTATGGATTCATTCTCGGTGCGTTCCACGGCCTGGAAATCCCCTTCTACTTCGGGAATGACGTGTTCTTTGTCGTCCTCCAGTACCTGCTGTTCACCGAAGAGAACCGCCCGGGCCGGGAGGCCCTGTCTGCGGCCATGATGCAGTATGCGGCGCAGTTTGCCCGTACGGGGAACCCAAACCCGCCCGGATCCGGCCTGCCGGAGTGGCAGCCCTGGTCGAACGAGACGGGCGGCCCGAAGTGCATCCTCTTCAATGTGGACGAGGATCAGGCCCTGGACATAGAGATGGCCACGGACGAGCTTACCGTGGAGGGGGTGCTGGAGACGATGGCCGAAGAAGTCCCGGAACCCCTGCTCACCGAGGCCGCGGAATACCTGGCCCCCTGGGGCGAAACGTTTTCGAGTGACTAGTGGTTCAGTACTTTGCCCCTATCAAGCGAAGGGCTTATCCGCTTCAGGCATTAAAGGGATGAAAGCATTATCATCCATGCTGAACGGTCCCGAATAGCGCACGCTGATACGGCGATCCGCAAAGAGCCATTGCCCATCCACTTTATGTAGTTCATCATTGTAATTAGCCAGAATAATCATTGCGCCGCCCCCGGAAAAATGGAGTATTTCCTGGACCTGCGAACGTACTTTGGCTTTGTCCCCATTTATGGATATCAGAGGTGCGCTTGCCAGGTGCAGAATGAAATCCGTACCCGCAACTGAATTGGAATAAGTTTCTACGATAGTCTTTTTCCCACGATATTCATTGCCGAGCAAAAGCCAGTATGCATCGTCACTCCAACAGGACCCGAAGGTTTCGGGGTCTTTTCGCGTGATTGCGTCGGAGTATCTGGCGTATAGTTGGTGGATGTTCAGGGTGTCTTCGATCCTTGTTGTGTCCATTTCTCTTCCCCTTTCTGAGAAGCTGCTGTGTCCAGGAAAATCGTTGTGTGATCCCCCGTATCACTGAACTCACTTCTTTGTCAATTCGTACAACGACCGGCCTACGTGTCTTCCTTTCCGAGTGGCTTCAACAAGAGCAGAAGCACGGGAAGCACGATCAGATCAGCGAAGACGGCTCGAGGAGCGACCCCTGCTTCATGATCCATGGCAGTTTTCGGGGTGCGGGCTGCTACGAATGAGCTTTCTTTCCCAAGGGCTTGGTGATGAGGAGCAACACGGGGAGCAGGATCAGGTCTCCTATGATCGCGCCTACAACCGTGAAGCTGATCAACATGCCCATGTTGCGGGTGTACTGGAAGTTTGACAGCAAGAAGATGAAGAAGCCCGCGGTCAGGATAACCGAAGTGATCAGGATCGGCTTGCCCACGGAGTCCATGGTTCGCGCGATGGCGCCTTCATAGTCGTGATCGAGCGAGAACTCCCTCTTGAAACGTGACATGAAATGGATCGTATCGTCGATCGCAATGCCGAGGGCAATCGCGGCGATCGGTGCGGTCGCGAAATTCAGAGAGATACCCAATAACCCCATGAGCCCGAATGTGATCGTGATCGGAACCACGTTCGCAA
>JAUWSZ010000331.1 GCA_030609865.1 bacterium
ATTTCTTCACCTCCTGAGGTGTTGGGGGCCCAAAATCGGATTCTATACCCGATGATAACCGTCGGATGACGGCATGTCAAGAAAAAAATATGGAAATTACAGCTTGAAATTCCATGAGTTTCGACTATAATGATTGAATACAAGGATATTGGGCCGTCTGTAGACGGTTTCTCGGTTCGATATCACTAACACAGGGAGTTCGACCCTATGGCAGACAGCAACACGCGTCCCGAAGTCCACTTGCCCCAGTCGGAGCCCGATGCCCCGTACGTTGCGCCTGACGAACTCGGCGAACGGCGAATCTGCATTCTTGAAGCCGCGCGTGATGTCCTGTCGAGGGAGGGTTATCACGGTTTTGCGATGCGCCGAATCGCCAATCGGGCGGAGATGCACCTCAAGACACTTCAGCACTATTACCCGACGAAAAAAGATCTTCTCCTGGGAACGCTGCAATACACTGTTTCAAAGTATTATGAGGAGTATCGGAATATCCTTGCCAAGACACAGGACGAGAACCCGCGCAAAACATTTCGATTATTCATTCAATACTTGCTGGACGACCTGAAGGATCCCACAACCAGTCAATTCTTCCCTGAGCTTTGGGCGCTGTCCTCACGCGACCCGGACGCCGCACTCGCGATGGACCGCCTCTATTCTTTTTACAGAAAGAATATGGATGAGCTTGTTCGAGCAATCAATCCGACCTTGTCAGGGCACAAGAGCGCCCAACGTGCCATCGCAGTCGTCGCCATGATCGAGGGCATGCTCTTGTTCAAGGGCCACGGAAAACCTGAGCATAAAGAGTTGCGCGACATTGATGAAGAGGTGATCAATGCCGCGATGCAGATCGTCTTTGCACCCTAGACGCCCCCAAGCCGACTGTCCAATGTCCCCAAACTCTGCCAACTCATGGGCTTTGGGCAACAGCCCGTCCAGACCCCTTTGCGTTTTTTTCGATTCGTCATCAGCGGAGCTTCGGGGTATGTTTCGGCGGACGTCGGGCACGGGTGGCCTGTTCGAAGGCGTAGGCGTGCCCCAGGAGGGCGGGTTCGCTGTATGGAAGCCCCAGAAAAGAGAGCCCCACCGGCATCCCGTTCCGGGTCAGGCCCGCGGGTACGGATATCTCCGGAAAGCCGGTCAAGCTGGCCAGATAACAGCCCGTGTAGGGGTCGCTCACGTTACAGACGTACTCGGGATCGTCCTCGTTGAACACGGGTGAGGCAGGGCAGGGAATCGTGGGCAGTACGACCGCGTCGAGTCGGTTCTCTTCCAGGATCCCTCGAACCGTGCTTCTTGCCCGGGGAATTTTGCTGGACACGAGATAGAGATAGCCCGTGTCGGCCAGGCCCAGGCTCGCCTGGGCTTCCTTGAAGGCCTTGATGCGGCCCGGGTTCACGGGGGTTTTCGACTTCCTCACGGCCGGGGACTCGCTGATGGCGATGATGTCTGCCAGGGTCTTCGGCTGCCCTGCCGGCAGCCCGGAGAGATAGGCCTCGATCTGCGGCCGGAACTCCGCGTCGATGACTGGATCCATCATGTCCCAAGCCGAGAGAAGGGAAGGGGGAAACTGTACGTCTACGAGGACGGCGCCTTTTTTCTGCAGATTCGAGAGGGCCTTCTCGAACACCTCATCCACTTCGGGGTTTCCCCCGAGGAACTGCCGGGCAACGCCCAGGCGGGCACCCGCCAGGGCATCCTCGGACAGAGCGGCCCTGTAGTCATCCGGGTAACGGCCCCGGCTCTCCCTCGTTCGTGGATCGCCTTCATCGACCCCTGTCATGAAGCCGAGCATGATGGCCGCATCTGTGACCGTCCGGGCCAACGGCCCTGCAACGTCAAAGGAGAGCGCGGCCGGCACGATGCCGTTCCTGCTCGTCAGCCCCAGGGTCGGCTTGAGGCCCACCACGCCGGTTACCGCCGCGGGCGCGCGAACCGAGCCGGCCGTGTCGGTCCCGGTGGCAATAACCGCGAAGTTGGCCGAAACGGCTGCCGCGCTTCCGCTGCTCGAGCCGGAGGCATTGCGCTTGAGGTTGTAATGGTTCCGCGTGAGCCCGCCAAGGGAGCTGTACCCGAACCAACCCTGGGAGAGGGCGAACTCGCTCATGTTCGCCTTGCCGATCACCACGGCGCCCGCGCTTCGCAGCCTCTGCACGATGGTACCGTCCCTGGCGGGGTAAGAACCCTTGAGTGTCACGGAACCGGCCGTGGTGGGCAGGTCGGCCGTGTCGTAGCTCTCCTTCACGATGACCGGAATGCCGTGAAGCAGGCTCCTCGGACCTTTTTCTGCCCGTTCTCTGTCCAACGCCCGCGCCCGTACGAGCGCTTCGGGATTCACTGTGACCAGGGCGTTTATCCCGGGACCCTCATCCTCGAATGCCTCGATCCGGTCCAGATAGTACCGGACGAGCTGTTCCGAGGTCAGGCGTTTCTCGTCAAAGGCCCGGTTGATGTCCCCGATCGTAGCCTCGAAGGCCTCGAAGTCCGCAACAGCCGTCTGGAGCACGGCAGGGCGAGACCAGGCGACCAGGAAGAAAAGGATGAGGAGCAGGCCCCTTCTCCCGGACGGACGGGTTGCCGCTTTCCTTGGAATCATGTTGTGTCCCTCCCGTGTGAAGACGGGTTCCCGATTTCTTTTCGGGAAGGATATTTCACTCATGAACAGGGAGCTGAAAAAAAGGTGTCAGGAACCTTTTCTTCTTCCATCCAGAATCAGACGCTCAGTTCTTCCGGTTCTTTGACGCTCAGGTTCTTCATTTTCATGAAGTCCCTGTATCCGATCACTCTTTCTCCGCTGTATTCCATGTGGACAGCCTGCGCCGGACAGTTGTTGATGCATCCGAAGCAAAGAACACAGGCGTCCCTGTCAACCTTGAATGCGGACAGGTCGATTGCATCGGCGGGGCATTTCTCGACGCACGTACCACACTCGATGCATTTCTCCTCCACGATGGAGTGGTTCTTGACGAATTTCTTGGTCCACCAGATGGGCCCCAAGTATGTTGTACACTCTCTCAGGGTAATTCGCTTGGAGAATTCGACGTCCTTTCCCTCTTTGACCTGAATCGCCAGATACACCGCATATTCGCGCACCCTGTCGTATGTCTCCTCGTTAGGAAGATTTTTGCTCATCCAGGTCTTCTCATGAACCTTGTCCTCAGACCAGGAAAGAGGGAAGGCGCTCATGTTCATGAAGGCGGTCTGTGCTATAGGCACGCCCTCTCTTTCCGCCAAGAGTTGAAGGATGGAACATGCTGCATTGTGCTGATTCCCCTCCGGGCCTCCGAAGGACACATAGGCGGCGACCGGTGTTCCCTTCAATCCCGGCAGGGATCCTATCCAGGACTTCACGTAATCCGGCGTGTCATAGTAGTAGACAGGGGAGCCGATCACGATCAGATCGAAGTCTCCCATCCCCTGTACGTCAAAACGCCGGATTTCGGAAGCCGTCATGTTCATCCCGAGTTTTTCCAGCCGATGGGCAAGCAATCTCCCATACCTTTCGGTATACCCTGTCTGGCTGTACCAGAGAACAAGGGCCCGTCCCGTTCTCGTGGTTTTCATCGGAACCTTCGCACGAATCGGTCGCATATCAACACATCCGTTCGTTGCCGACATCGATAGAAGGGCCGCAGCCATCGCGCCCTTCTTCAAGAAGTCTCTTCTGTTATCCATGTTTCCCTTTCAACAGTCCCAAATGGTTATACCTCACTTCGTACGAACCGGGGATGCATCTTGATTTTTTCGATGAAGCCCGCAGGGTCATCAGGCGTAAGCACTACCCTCTTGAAGCGCCCGGACTTACGGTAGACTGTCACACCCTTCCTGGAAATGGTAGGCGGGTAGATCGTATTCGTCCAGCTCTCCGACCAATGCCTGGAACCCATCCGGACATCGTCAATATCATCGATGGCAACCTTGCGAAGAGGTATCGGCCCCAGGCGCACCCGAAGATACTGTTCATCTATGACATAGTTGAGCCTGGAAATCCCATAGAAAAGCAGAGCAACAATGATAATGACGGGGAGTATTTGTTCAACCACGTATCCTCCTACTCGACCTGACTATTACGCATTGTTAGGCTTACTTGCAGTACATCTTGTAGCTTGTTTAATTGATAAAAGGTATAAATTTCTTTGCTTTTTCTGAATAGATTTTAAATTCTTCTCCATAACGTTCAGCCAAGTATGAATCCAGACCTGGGATATGAAAAAAAACAAATGTACACCCCATCAATAACGGGAATCCCAAAATCCAAAATTTGTAAGTGAATAAACACCAACCTGTAAATAAGACGGTGTCACCAAAATAATTGATATGCATGGAGTAACTGAATAAACCTTTAGTATAACAGAGTCCCTTATTAGCAGGATCTGCCTTCCACCATTTACGTTGAATCTCTGAAAAGCTATTTAGACATGAACCCAGAAGTAGTAACACTAATGCGACCAAATCCAACAAACCGAGGCTAATGGAATGATCACGAAACGCACCGCCTCCTAATAGCACAAGTCCAATTTCAAACAAACCCATAATACCCAATAGCCCCAGCACTTCAGACCATTCGACCTTCCG
>JAUWSZ010000660.1 GCA_030609865.1 bacterium
GAAATTCGAAAATCCAAACAATGTCACGCCCTGGAATGTTTTGGTCATTGAATATTGGAATTTGAGATTTATATGTAATTTGGTGCTTGGAATTTGTGACTTTAGACACAAAACTCCAAGGCAGAGCCATCTATCTCTGACCTGGCCCAAAGGACCATGTCTTTATGACCAAATAAAGGGAATTTGCCCTTTATCCTTCACCCCTTTCACCTTTTACCTTTTACCTTTTTCCTTTCACCTTCTGTTTCCCTAACGCATCGCGTCTACGAAGTCAAACGGCCGTTTATCGACAGCCTCAAGAGGGCTGCAGGTCCCGTATCCGCAGGTTCAGCCTGGTCTGTCCGTTCCAGGTCTCCCGGCGTGGCGAGAACACGATATCCCAGCAAGAATGATCACTCTCGATCACCCCGGCCTTGCCAAGCTGGAACCCGATTGCCTCGAAGGATCTGCCGTCAAGACCAAGGATCAGCTTCAAGTGGTCTCCACCCACCAGACGTTTCTTCAGGATCCTCATCCTTCTCATCCCTATAACCGGCTCCCGGTTGCCGTTGCCGAAGGGGGCCATCTGTTCGATTTCGGAGATCGCCTGATCCGTCAACGCATCCGGGCTATCCAGCCAGGCATCGAGCAGAAGCTTAGGGGAAACCTGCTCCGCCCTTCCCAGCTTGTTCGCGATCTCCCGCTCAAAGGCCTCGTTGAAGGCGGCCAGGTGCTCTCTCTGCAGCGTGAGCCCAGCGGCCATCTGGTGCCCTCCGACATCCACGAGCAGATGCCTACACGCGAGCAACGCATCCAGGAAGGCGAAGTTCTCCACACTACGAACAGATCCCTTGCCCAGATCCCCTTCGAACGACACGAGCATCACGGTCCTCCGAAAATCCCTGGCCAGGCGTGACGCAACGATGCCCAGAATCCCCCTGTGCCACCCATCCGAGGCCAGGGCGAGCACGCTCCTGTCCTGCCGTCGCAATTGCTCAACTGCCAATTCCCGCGCTTCCCGGTAGACCTCCTTCTCGATGGCCCTTCTCTCCTTGTTTCGACCCTCCAAAACCTTTGAGATTCTTCCTGCCTCGTCCCAGCTCGCGCAAAGAAGGATGTCCAGGGCCTCGAGGGCACACCCCAAGCGTCCGGGAGCATTGATCCGGGGGATGACCCTGTACACGAGGGACCGCGTGTCCTTGACCGGTCCCTTCAGGCCCGCATCCGTCTTGAGCATGGAAAGGCCGGGCCGCCTTTCCGAAGATATCTCCTGCAATCCGTGTTTTACGAAGATCCGGTTTTCTTCCCGCAGCGGCACCATATCGGCCAACGTGCCCAAGGCCACGAGATCGAGGTACGTCCGAAGGTCCGGCTCTTCGACCGACCCCCACATCCCTTTCTCTCGCATGCGTCCCCGGAGGGCCACGACCAGGTAAAACGCAACCCCGACCCCGGCCAGGTCCCGGAAGGGAAAGGATTCCCCCGGGATCTTCGGGTTGATCACGGCGAGGGCGGGCGGAAGCTCGTGAGAACACTCGTGATGATCGGTGATGATGACATCGATTCCGGCCTCGCTCGCCGCCCGAACCGAGTCGTGCGCAGTGATGCCGCAGTCCACGGTCACGATCAGTTGAACGCCTTTCTCGGAGAACGTGCGGACCCACTCGGGGTGAAACCCATACCCCTCTTGCAGACGATCCGGAACGTGGTAGATCGGATTCAACCCGACATGACGCAGAAAGTGGACCAGGATGGCCGTGCTGGTCAACCCGTCAACGTCGTAGTCTCCATAGATCAGAACCCGCTCTTTTCGTTCGATGGCCTTGAGGAGTCTCGCCACCGCCCGTCCCATCCCCCCGAACAGGGAGGGAGGACGCATTTGCCGGAGAGAGGCGGAAAGAAACCGTTCGGCTTCATCCACATCGCGGATTCCCCGACCATACAGGATCTGTGAGCAGAGGGGCGTCAAGCCAAGCCCTTCGGCAAGACGCCGGCAAACCGCGTCGTCGGCAGGCGGGGCCACCCATTTGTACCCGGGAAGAGGCTGTTGCTCTTTTGATGGACTCACGTCAATACAGTCGCTGCTATCCAGACGATCATGCCGATGGCAATCGCCATCTTCGTGATCACACCTGCAATTCTACCGAGAAAATTTCCCCAGCCGCTTCGCACGGCCTTCTTCCATTCCGTGGGCCCGTAGGTGAGAAGCTCGATCAGGACAGCACCCAGGAAGGCCCCTACAAGGGCCCCGAGGATGGCTCCAAAACCGAAGAACAGCGGGGCGCCTACGATGGCTCCCGCAAAACCTCCCAGGATGGAAAACAGGATGCCCCGGTTGCTCGAACCGAAACGCCGTGCCCCTGCAATGCCGAACACATACTCCACGACTTCCCCGGCCACAGTGAGCAACCCAAACAGGAAGAGCAAACCTCCCCCGATCTGCGCAAAATCCGTGATCCACGCATACACCAGGGTGGCGCCAAGAATCATCCACGTTCCGGGGAGTCCAAAGATGAGACCGAAAAAACCCGCGAGCAGAAAGAGGAAGAAAACCAGATGCCCGAGAATGCTGAGAATCATACCTTACACCAGAGTCTTCAAGACTTACGCACCCTCATTCCGCATTCCTAATCAACGTTTGGTGCTATTGCGACCCGCCATTCTCTTCCGAGCCGCACGGGTCCGGATCGTCTCCCAGTAGATGATCACCGGGCTCGCGATGTAAATCGACGAGTAAGTACCCACCGCGACGCCGATGATGAGCGCAAAGGCGAAATTGTGGATCACCGGCCCTCC
>JAUWSZ010000432.1 GCA_030609865.1 bacterium
GGCGGGATCCTCCTCTGCATCGCTGTGGACATTCTGATGGCCCACCGGCTCTGGGGAAACATCGTCACCTTGTTACAGATCGATGCGGAACAGAGGCTCGGGCCCGCGGCCTCGAACGCGCACCGGCTCTGCATGTGGTGGACCGGCCTCTGGATCTCCCTCGATCATTTCCTCTACGGCGTGGGGCTCCACGCTGTGGAGCAGATCTACCCCGCCTTCCGTCATCCCCTGGCGATCGAGCCGAATCAGTGGCACCTGCACAACAACTTCGTCCACCTGGGTGTCACCCGAGGGATGCTCGGGTTGGCGGCCTTCCTGTACATCTTCCTGCGCGTCTTCCGGCTGGGCTCCTACCGGTCCCGGGTTGAAGGGGAGGGCTTCGATCGCGGGCTTGCGGTCGGCGTCCTCGGTGCCGCTGCCGCCTTCCTGGTGGCGGGCTTCACCGAATACAACTGGGGGGACTCCGAGGTGCTGATGCTGCTCTACATGCTTCTCGGGCTCCTTGCTTCCTGCGGCAGACAGGAAGGGGCGACAACAGCACCGAAGGCCTTGCATGCGAACACCTCGATCGCCGGACGCACGGCATGGGACAGCATCGGGCAAATGAGCCGAACCCTGCTCTTCCTTATCCTTGCTGCGGGGCTCTGCAGCCTGGCATTCCTGTTTGCACCCGCGGTTCAGACCCTTCGCATGTCCGCGTGGCAAGCGTGCCTGGGCATCTTCCTGCTCGTTCTTGCCCTTCAGGGATGGAATCGTCCTGAAGAAGCGCCGACCTGGCAGAGTCAGGCCTGCGGCGGGCTGGCCCTGTGCGTGGGCTATCACTTCACCCTGGGCGTGTGGAGCGGGAAGCTGTGGCTTGGGTCTGCGGAGTGGCTCGTCTGGGCCGGGTTGGCCGGCTTTGTGGTCCTCTGCTTTCTTGCCGGTCTGCTCATCAAGGGCTACCGGAACACAAGAAGCCCCGTCCGTCTTGTTGACCTCGCCGCCGTCGTCGCCCTGTGGACCTGGTCCGCGATTGCCCTGGTCACCTACGGCCTGCTCCGGATGGCTGCCTGGCGAGAGCCCCTGTGGGGCCCCCCTTACATCCCGTTGCTCCTGCTCGCGCTCCTGAGCGCAATCCTCTACTCGGCCTTTCGTTTCACCTACTCCGGAGCCCGCGTGGAGCGGGCCCTTCTGGTCGTCCTCGGCCTCTGTACCCTCGTCCACCTCTTCCGAGGCGTCTGATTCGTGATGTCAACTGCGCAAATGGGCGGACGTTTTGACGCTTGACATCAAGACGTCACAACGTCTATCCTTGCCCATGGAGGTAATTGCCATGAGCGAGTCTGCAAAACGATCTACCGTATACTTCGATCGGGAACTACATCGAGCCCTTCGTGTCAAAGCGGCCCATACTCACCGTACGCTATCCGATCTCGTAAACGAGGCGGTCCGAATGACACTGAGAGAGGATCAGAAGGATCTGGCCGCGTTCGATGAGCGAGCGGACGAACGAACGATAACCTACGAAGAGCTCTTAAAGGACCTGAAGGCCCATGGCAAGATATGAGCTGGTCTTCAAGAAATCCGTCAAAAGAGATCTTCGGGGCATACCAAAAAAAGACGTCGCTCGTATTTTGAAGTGCTTCGACTCCATCGCAGAGGATCCTCGAGGACCCGGCTGCGAGAAATTGTCCGGTCAGAATCGATATCGGGTACGTCGGGGAATCTACCGCATCATTTACGAGATCCAAGATGACGTACTCGTCGTTACTGTGGTGAGAGTCGGTCATCGGCGAGAAGTCTACAGGGGCACCACAACGATATGACGTGACAGGAGGTTCGTCTTGGATAGATTGTCATCGATCAGCGGTCTCGTGGTAAGGCAGTTGAAAGAATGGGGCGAGATTCTCACAGGTTTCGAGACCAGGAACAAATATACGATTTCAGACGTGTCCGGTCGCAGACTGTACCTGGCCCGAGAGGAAGCCGGATCTACGTTGCTCCGTTGGTTCCTGAAGGCACTTCGCCCGTTTACGATCGTCGTCTTTACAGAAGACGGTCAGGAGGTCTTGCGGGTCATGCGACCCTTCCGGTTCTACTTCCACCGAGCCGAGGTCGTTGGTTCACAGGGACAATCGCTGGGTGTGATCGAGAGACGGTTCTCTATATTGCGCCGCGTCTATTCGGTGCTCAATCGTTCTGGCGAAGAAGTATACCAGCTGTTCGGCCCTATACTGCACCCCTGGACATTCCAAATCAGAAAAGACGGAGTCGAGTGCGGAAAGATAACAAAGAAGTGGAGCGGTCTATGGAAGGAAGGCTTCACGGATGCTGATAATTTCGGTGTGTTGTTTCCGGCAGAATGGGACGTCCAGTCGAAGGCTCTCTTGCTGGGTGCAGTGTTTCTGATAGACTTCGTCCATTTTGAAAACAAGGGGAACAACTGAGAGGGCTCAGGAGGAAAGACATGCTGTCTTGCCGAGAATGCCGGCAGAATGTGTCTGAACAGGCCGCGGCATGTCCCCACTGTGGGGCCCCGTTCCCGGCAAAGGAGAAATGGGACGGATGGGGGTTCGAGTACAAATCCGAAGCCAGCCTTCTTGGAATGCCACTGTTGCACATTTCATTCAAGTATCGTCCAAACCGGGTTCCTGTTCCGGCGAAAGGGGTCTTTGCCATCGGGCAGTTTGCCTGCGGCATCTTCACCTTGTCGCAGTTTGGGGTGGGGGTTGTGAGCGTCAGCCAGTTCACGATCGCCGCATACGCCCTGGCACAGATCGGCTTTGCATACTCCCTGATCGCGCAGCTCGGTATCTACATCCATCAAGGGCGCGGCCAGCTCGTAAAGAGCCTGAGTGAACTCCTGGGAATGTTCTGACAGGGGGCATATTCGGATTGAAAACGGTTGAAGAAAGAAGAGGGCCATAGCCGGGAAGGCTATGGCCCTCTCTGCCTACCCTTCGGGAAACGCGGGGCCCGACCAGTCGGCCCAGCCCGGGCCTGAGATCGGCACCGTGGTGTCACTCGCCGCCTCGTAAAAGGTGCCCGAGAAATCCGCGATGATCTCGAACGTGACGGTGTCGAAGAACGGCTCCGGTACGTCGAAGTAGACGATCATGTACCGGACGAGCGACCAGTGCAGGACGAGCTCATTGCCCTCGTCATCCACTGCGGTGATGGTCTCTTCGGTCGGATACTGGACGGCCGGGTAGAGTGGGTCGACAGCAAGCGCATCGTAGGTGATCCAGATTTGTTTCTCTGACGCGGTCTTACCCCGGTAGAAGTTGTACTCCTTCACCTCCGCGCCATCGTCGTAGACCACCCTCAGGTTTCCGGGAGTGCAGGTTTCCCAGCCCCCTTTACAAGAATACAGCGGTGCGTGGGGGTGGAGAAGATGGACGGAGAGGTTGTCTTGCTTGAAATCGAGCCAGTCCCACTCGAAGATGGAGAACACAAACTCACTGAAGAACCCATCGTGGTATCCCCTGGCATCCGTCAAGGTATACGTCACTTCCCCGGTCTCATCTCTTACGTAGAACGTTCCGTTCACGACAGCGTTTGCCATCTGAATGTGGTAGTTTATCCAGGCAGGGAGGATCTCCATGGTGTGCGGTACAGGCCATTCCACCCAGGGAAGCCACCCCTGCCCCAGGCCTCGTGAATACGTCAGATCCCACGAGATTTCCCTGTCCCCATCAACAGCTTGGCCCACGACGCGATATTCGTCCGGGCTGATCACATCGATCGTACCGCCCGGGTTCTGTAACTCGGGGCCGGGGCCGGGCTGGAAAGTCGTCGAGGCCGAGAAATTGCCGGGTACAGATGGGTCCCACTGTGGGGTATAGAGAGGGAAGGAGTGGCCTTCAGATGGATCCCTTATGATCATCCCGAATGCGTTGACGACGCCTCCTCCGGGGGGCAGGTTCTCCGGATTTGCCATGCCATAAGCGGCCACGCCTGCTA
>JAUWSZ010000428.1 GCA_030609865.1 bacterium
GCCCTGGACGTTCCTGTTCCGGGTCGGGAAGCAGATCGTCTCGTGGGGGGAGATGGATTTCTTCCGTATCATGGATCAGATCAACCCGATCGACGACCGGCGGGGCTTCTCGGACGTGGAGTTCGAGAGCACGATCATCCCGATCTGGCTCGTCCGGGCCGAGTGGTGGCCCGAGCTGAACCTGGGCTGGCTGAATGAGGCGGGGCTGCAGTTTGTGTTCAACCCGAACGCGCAGTTCATCCCGAACCAGCGACTGGAGACCGGGAACGATTTCGGGGGCATCTGGTCGGCAGGGGCGGAAATCCCGTCTGACCCGATGTTGCAGGACCTCGGTATTGGCACTCCAACGTTGTACGTGGGCCACCCGGACCTCAATCAGGTGGTCGAACCGGACAATTGGAGCGATGACGCGTTCGAGTATGCCCTGCGCCTGACCCTGATGATCAAGGGCTCCATCCTGACCTTGAACGGCTTCTACGGGCTGGAGAATTCGCCCCAACTGCTCTTTGCGGACCCGATGTTTGTGCTGGACCCGGTCTTGGGTGCGCTGGGGGTGCCGGCTCTGGGTACGGCCTCGGACGGGACATCGATCGTCCACCCGATATACAAGGGCTTTCACCCGCGTCAGAAGTATGTGGGGATTACCTGGACCGGGGATCTCCCGATCGTGATCTCGGCCCTGGGCGGGGTGAACCCGCTCGTACGCCTGGAGATCCGGTACCAGTGGGAAAAAGTCTTTGCCGATGCAGACCAGACGAGGTACATCGAGTCGGATTTCCTCGACACGGGACTCGGAATCGACTGGAAGGTGAAGTGGAATTTCCTGAACCCGCGAGCCTATTTCACGGTGATGCCCCAGTTCTTCTACAGCCGGATCATCGATTTTCCGGACGACGTCAAGTTGAACGATGTGGATGACGGTTTTCTGCCGGATCAGGACTACTATACAGTAAGCCTCGTCCTGAGCACCTCCTACTTCAACGGAAAGTTGATTCCCCAGGTTGCTTTCGCCTACCTGTTCAACAACGAAGCCACCCTGCTGCTCCCGTCCCTCACGTATCTGATGAGCAACAGCTGGCACTACACGATCGAAGCGGTCTTCCTCGGCGGGGACGACCCGAACGTGCCCCTCTGGCTCTTCAGGAAGAACGACTACATTGCATTCAAGGTCAAATACAATTGGGGTTGATCGCAAGGCTGATCAACAAGGCATAGGCATATAGAAGACTCGTCGGCAGACACTCCAAGGAGGAAATCATGAGAAGACATACCTATACCGCATTCGCACTGCTTTCCGCGCTGCTCGTGGCATCCACGGCCTGGGCCATCCAAAACTATCATGCCCCGATCAAGGACATCGTTGCCGTCAAGGGCATCATCGATGACCCCGCGCCGTTCTACACGGATTCCCAGTACTACAAGACCTTCATACCGGATGATGTGTGGGCGCAGATCGTCCACGACCCGGAGGAGAGCAGGGCAGCCTGGGAGAAGGCGGTGGGCTTTCGAGCCAAAGACGTGGTCGGCGAGATCGCCCCGGAGATCAAGCCCGGGAAGTACACTTTGTCGGACAAGGAGAAGTACCCCTTCAAGGAGCTGATGACTCCCTTCCACTACAACCGGTTCAACGCGCCGGGCACGGAAGGCTTGCCAAAGCACATCGGATATTTCACCGAATTCGAGGTCATCGAGACCCAACAGCTCTGGCACGGACTGCCCGTTGGCAAGGCTACGCTCGAGAACATGGGCAAGACCCAGCTGGACGAGCAGGGATACATCAAGCACGAGACCTTTGTGGCCGGCTACCCGTTTCCCAGGCCCTCGGGGGAGAATAAGGGCTGGCAAATCATGTACAACTGGCAGAAAAGATCGGCCGAACCTGAGAACTCGGCAAACTACGACCTCACGATCGGCGTGAACAGCCGGGGCAAGATCGATCACCGGGGCACGGCGCACTTTTTCTGGGTGACCCTGGAGGGCCGTGTCATGTATCCGCCCTTTGGGTGGTTCGACGCGCGTTCGCAGAAACAGGCTGAGAGTCTCATCATCATCTACACGATCTTCTCGCCCCGGGATCTCTTCGGGAACGTCTACCACCAGGTTCGCTTTGCCGACCCGAGAAAGGACTCGAATTTTCTCGCCTACGTGAACTTCCTCCGGAGGATCCGCAAGCTCTCCAGCACGGACCGCCAGGATCAGGCCGTGGGACAGGACATCTGCTTCGACGATGCCGCCATGTTCGCCCAGACCCTCAGACCGGATCGCTACCCTTACGAGGTCAGCGTGCTCGAGGAACGCGAGTTTCTCGTTCCGGCCTATACCTTTGATGCGGCCGACTATCTCGACAGCAAGGACGGATGGAAGTGGAAGGGGCTCAAATTCGAGCGGCGGCCCATGTGGGTTTTGGAGATGAAGCAGCTGGACAAGAACTACATCTACAGCAAGCGGGTCTTCTATTTCGACAAGGAGACCCTGTTGCCCCATCTGCACGAAATGTACGACCAGAAGGGGAGACTCTACCGCATGAACAATGTTGTGTGGGGGATGGTGGAGCCCCTGGGCTATTTCAATGCCATGCACAACAACAACTGCGACTTCATCGATGAGCACTGTACATGGACCTTCGCGCCCTCCTACCCGGCCCTGTGGCTTGAGCGGAAGGACCTGAGCCTGCGTAGTATGATGAAACAGAAGTAGGGACCAGGGACCAGGGATCAGGGGTCAGGCCCCACAACTCGTCCTCGTCGTCGTCCTCGTCCTCGAAACGACTTAACCCAATGAGGACGAAATCGGATTACGTCAGATATCGATAGATAGATCTCATGGGGAGGAAGAAGTGGCGATTGCGTCTGATATCCGGCCGGGAGATGATCCGAAAGAGGTCGCCGAGAAGCTCGTGGGGCGAACCCGGACGAGGCTCATGCGGGAACTCTTTGAGTACTTCGGGTTCCCAGAGGACCTCTTCAAACACATCTTCGGGAACCTGTACGCCCGCGACGTACTGACCCAGCGGGAGCGGGAGCTGTGCGCCGTGGCCGGCCTCTGTGTGCTCAACCGGACGAATGAGCTCAGGAGCCACATCATCGCCGCGCTCCGGGCTGGGGCGACCAAGGAAGAGGTGGCAGAGGTCATCCTCCAGATGTCCACCTACGGAGGCATGCCGATCTGCATCGAAGGGTTGGCTCTTCTCAGGGAAGTGCTCGAGAAATCCGCCTCAAAACAGACAGGATGATTCGAGGACTAGGAGTTGTTAGATGAAAGAAGCCATGATCGACGTCGAAGGTGGACGCGTATGGTTTCGACGTGTCGGCTAAGAGACTGGGATCGCACGGATCAACTCGGGGAGATTCGCGTTCCAACGCTCATTGTCGTCGGCCGGCACGACGAGATCGTTCCCGCCTGCTCCGAGACACTCCATCGGGGCATCCCCGGCTCTGAACTGCACATCTTCGAGCAGAGCTCTCACACGCCCCACCTGGAGGAAGAGACGGCGTACATGCAGGTGGTCGGAAGCTTCCTGCGCAGAGTGGAATAAGGGAATCCTCAGTTCCGGACATTGCGAGGAGCCGCAGACGACGCGGCAATCCCCCAGTTCAGTGGCTGGTGTTTCTAGGGCTGCCACTGCTGCATTCTGTAGGCGCTGTCCCAGAACATCCATTCCAGGCGGGACGATAGAACGAACGCTTCGCTCATACGCTGCCGGCCTTTGTCCGTAGCTTCCGATGCCACTTCCTCCGTTATCTCGATCGCACGTTTCACCGCGGCCGCGAACTCCTCGCCCGCGTAGGTGTCGACCCAGAGCTGATACGGGTTTTCCGGCACGGACTGTCCCACGATGTGCATGCCCACCTCCCGGTAGATCCAGAAGCACGGCAGGAGGGCGGCCACCGCCTCTTCGAAGCTTCGGTGTGAGGCCGTGGCGACAAGATAGTTGGTGTATGCAAAGCAACCCGGCGCCTGCTCC
>JAUWSZ010000646.1 GCA_030609865.1 bacterium
GATGGCTGTGGGGGTGGTTGGGCGGGCTACGCCATGGGTACAGGTCTTGCCTTTGACCATTTTTGCACGACCTGACCCCATTGACCCCCTCTAGCCCCGGCTGAGGATCTGTCGCAAGTCTTCGATCTGCTCTTGGCGGGGGGGTTCCAGACCCGGCAACGGATAGACCTTGCCCAGTTGGCTGTATTTCGACTCTCCAAACCGATGATAGGCAAGGAGTTCGTACTCGACCCGGCCGCCGGGGAGCCGATCCAGAAAGGCCGCAATGGCCCTGATATCCTCGGGCGAATCGTTGAAGTCCGGGACAACCGGCGTACGAACGGTCACCGGGAGTTCAGGAAAGGTCTCGCGCAGCCTTCCAAGGTTCTCGAGGATTCGCTCGTTCCCTACCCCGGCACCCTCCTCGTGTTTTCCACGGTCCAGGACCTTCACGTCGAAGAAGACGCGATTCACGAGCCGGCACACCTGTTCGAGGTCCTCCCATTTGCAGAACCCCGACGTCTCCAGCGCCGTGTCGATCCCACGGGCGCGAGCCTTTTTCAAAAACTCCAGAACGAACTCCGCCTGGGCCAGAGGCTCCCCTCCACTCAGCGTCACCCCGCCATCGGACCGGGCATAGAAGCTGCTGTCCTCCTCCACGACCCTGATCAGCTCGTCTGCGCTCATCGATGTGCCGAGAAGCTCCAGGGCCTCCGAAGGGCACACATCCACACACTTGCCACAGTCGGTGCACATCTCCCTCGCGATTTCAACCTTGCCGTCCTCCCCGCACCGAATCGCGTCGACCTCGCAGACCCCCCTGCATCGATCGCATTCCGAGGTACCGATGCACTTGTCGGGGCGGTAGGCAAGCTCCGGGGTGTAGGCCTGGCCCTCAGGGTTGGCACACCACTTACAGGCCAACGGGCAACCCTTGAGAAAGACGAGGGTCCGGATCCCGGAACCATCGTGGAGGGAGAATTTCTGGATGTTGAACACCAGACCACGAGTTGAGACGTCATGTCCGGGGCTGTTCATTGTGCTCATCTTCAACATGAGCCTTTTCTGCCATTTCTTTGAGTTTTTCTCGTCCTCGTCCTGGATCATGTACCGCACGCCTTCTTCACGCACATGAGGTGATTCATTCGCAGTTAGCAATTAGCTGTTAGCCATTAGCTCCCTACCCCCCCCCGCTAATATGCCTGAGGGGGTGGTTGGGCGGGCTAATAGCTAAACGCTAACGGCTAAGAGCCATTTTCGGGCACGGGCGAGAACCCGTACACGAACACGGGAAATGAGTCAGAAGCTATGCGCCGTCCGGTGAATGATTTCGTCCTGAAGCTGGGACGATAGATCCACGAAGTACGCACTGTAGCCGGCGACACGGACCAACAGGTCCCGGTACTTCTCCGGATCCTCCTTCGCCGCGACCAATGTGTCTCGATTGATGATGTTGAACTGGAGGTGCCACATCTTCAGGTCACAGGCGGTCCGTATTAGGGACATCATTTTCTTCGTGCCCTCGGGCCCCGCGACCGCCGACGGCGTCAGCTTCATGTTCAGCAGCCTTGCCGCACGCTCCTTGTAGCCGGCGGCCCTCGTTTTCGAGATCGAGATCAGGCTCGCGGTCGGTCCGTTTCGGTCCGCCCCCTGCGACGGGCTCACGCCCTCTGCAACCGGCTCGCCCGCTTTCCTCCCGTCGGGCGTAGCGCCGAGGATCGCACCGAAGGGAACGTGGGCCGTGATCGTCACGTACCGGATGTCGAGCTCGCCGCCGAAGGCGGACTTGTACCGGCGCGTCAGCTTCACGCCGAACTGCTCGATGTCGCGGCCGATCGTGTCGGCGTAAGGCTCGTTGTTCCCGTACTTCGGGGCGTTGAGACACATTTGACGTATCGCCTCTTTGCCCTCGAAATTCGCCTTCAACGCCTCCATGAACTCATCCATGGTCAGTTTCTTGTCGTCGAAGACGAGTTTCTTGATCGCCGCCAGGGAGTCGATCGCCGTGGCGAACCCGAGGGTGTCGATGAAGCCGAGGTACAGGGCGCCTTCGATCGGCCCGTCGTGCATGTCCCGGCACGCTTCCATACAGAGGTCGTGAAGCATCGAGGACATGGGCGCCGCGATGAACTTCGGCTTGAGTGTGTCCGCCACGTACTGCTGGACAAAGGTGTGCTTCAGGACGTGCTCCAGCTGACGGCAGAAGGCGTTCCACAGATCATCGTAGGACGTGAAGTCCCTCGGATCACCGGTGCTCACACCGATCCGGTCATCCATGTAGGACTTCACCCTACCGTCGTTCAGGGCCATCTCCACGACCGCCCCCAGGTTGACCCAGGCACATCCGGTCGTGACCGCATCCCGGTTGAGCATCTTCGCTTCCGTGCAGCCACAAATGCAGTAGTCGTTCGCCTCTTCGACCTCCGCGCCCTTGGCGAGGAACAGGGGGATGATCTCTTCATCGAAGAAGAGCTTCGGAAACCCTGTCCCCTCCCTGATCGTCTCGGCGATGGCGTGGAGGAACGGCTCCGGCGTCTCGGCATGGACCCTGGCCGCCAGGTCAGGGTAGTTGAGGGGGAACTCCCGCTTGGATTCGAGCATCAGGTAGGATAGCTCGTTCGTCACGTCCTTTCCGTCCTTCCCCACCCCCCCGAGGGTGGTCGCCTCCCAATGGGCATACCCGTCCGTGTACGAGAAGTTGCCCGGGGCCGTGTAGATATCCACGTTCTTTGCCATGCCGATCCACAGGCACTCGAGGAGTTCCAGGGCCTGGTCCTTCGTGATTCGGCCCTCTTCAATGTCTTTCTTGTAAAAGGGATAGAAATACTGATCGATTCTGCCGTTGCCGACCGTTCCGC
>JAUWSZ010000115.1 GCA_030609865.1 bacterium
CTTTCCGGCGTGACTGGAATAGTTTCATCCGTGTGGAAGTCACTGATGATTTGAGAGAATGGATCGACAAAACGGTTTCTCGCTATCCACTTCGCGGTTTTGATGCCATCCACCTCGCCTCAGCGCTAATCGTTCATGATAACTTACCGGAAGAATTCTTGTTTGCCTGCTATGATAAGAACCTTCATAGAGCGGCGCATAAGACAGGACTGAAGACCCTGCCGGCATCTGTGACGGCCTGACCCCTGTCTTCCACTAGGCGTCGTAGTAGAGGGCAAACTCCCAGGGATGGGGACGGAGCTAGATGTCCACGTTGATAGGTTGGTTTTTTTCAGCGGCACGGATCAAAGCTCTATCTACTTGCTTGCCTGCCGCATGGCCTCAAACAGAACAATGGCCACCGCATTGGATAGGTTGAGACTTCTCACTTTATTATTATATAGGGGAATGGTAAAGCAGCTTTCCCGGTTCGCCTCAATGATATCCGCGGGCAGCCCGACCTCTTCACATCCGAAAACAAGAAAATCATTCTCTTTGAAGGCATACTCCCAGTGTGGTCTTCCCACATTAGAGCTGAAGAAGACGAGGTTTTCTCCTGCGTTGGCCTGCTCAAAGGCTTCAAAGTTCGGGTGCCGGTGATAGGTCAGGTGCGGCCAGTAATCAAGGCCCGCGCGCTTGAGCTTTTTGTCGGTCAACTCAAAGCCGAGAGGGTCGACAAGGTGAAGCGTCGAGTTGGTGGCCACGCACAGGCGGCCGATGTTGCCCGTGTTGTTGGGGAGTTGCGGATGCACGAGAACGATACTAAGCGACATCGATCGACGGCCTTGAATTCAGATTGTGTTTCAAAAAAAGCTTGTCACGAACAACGCTGCCGCGGCTAACTTCTACTTGGGGCCCCTTCCTCTCGTGGGTGGTGGCGGCGTCAGGGCCTGAGCCCTGACACCTGAGCCCTGTCTGCCGCTAGGCGTCGTAGTAGAGGGCAAACTCCCAGGGATGGGGACGGATGTCGAGGGCCTGCACCTCGTTCGTCATCTTGTAGGAAATCCAGGTCTCGATCACGTCCTCGGTGAACACGTCCCCCTTGAGCAGGTAGGCATTGTCGGCTTCGAGCGCATTGAGCACCTCGCGCAGGGTCCCGGGCGTCTGCGGCACCTTGGCCAGTTCCTCGGGGGGAAGATCGTAGATGTCCTTGTCGAGCGACTCGCCCGGGTCGATCTTGTTCTGGATGCCATCGAGGGCCGCCATCAGCATGGCGGAGAAGCCCAGGTACGGGTTGCAGGTCGGGTCCGGGCAGCGGAACTCGATACGCTTCGACTTGGGCGAGGTGGAGTACATCGGGATGCGGATGGCCGCGCTCCGGTTTCGCCGCGAGTAGGCCAGGTTCACCGGCGCCTCGAACCCGGGGACGAGCCGCTTGTAGCTGTTCGTGGTCGGGTTCGTAAAGGCGAGCACGGACGGCGCATGCTTCAGGAGGCCGCCGATCGCGTAGAGCGCCATGTCCGAAAGTCCTGCGTACTTGTCGCCCGCAAACAGGTTCTCCCCGCCCTTCCACAGGGAGAGGTGCGTGTGCATGCCGCTCCCGTTGTCGTTGAAGAGCGGCTTGGGCATGAACGTCACCGTCTTGTTGTGCTTGCGGGCGGTGTTCTTGATCACGTATTTGTACATGAGCAGTTTGTCCGCCATTTCGACCAGGGGCATGAAGCGCATATCGATTTCCGCCTGGCCGCCGGTAGCCACTTCGTGATGCTGCGCCTCGACCCTGATGCCCATCTTCTCGAGGGTGAGCACCATCTCGCTGCGGATGTCCTGCTGGCTGTCCGTCGGCGGAACCGGGAAGTAGCCTTCCTTGTATCGCGGCTTGTAACCGAGGTTCGGGCTTTCCACGCGGCCCGTGTTCCAGCGCCCCTCCGTCGAATCGATGTGGTAGTAGCCTTCGTGCTCGTTCTGGTCGAAGCGGATGTCATCGAAGATGAAGAACTCGGCTTCAGGCCCGAAATACGCGGTGTCCGCGAGGCCCAGGCTCTTTACATAGTTCTCCGCCTTTCGGGCGATGTTTCGCGGATCCCGCGTATAGTCCTCGCCCGTGACCGGGTCGCAGATGTTGCAGAGTATGGTGAGGGTCTTTGCGGCCAGGAAGGGATCCAGGAAGGCGGTCCCCGGAACAGGCTTGACGAGCATATCGGACTCGTTGATCGCCTGCCATCCACGGATGCTGGAACCGTCGAACCCGAGGCCCTCTTCGAAGGTTCCTTCTTCGATCTCTCTCGGCGGCACGGAGAAATGCTGCCAGAGACCCGGGAAATCCATGAAGCGAAGATCCACGATCTCGACATTCTCATCCTCAATGAACTTCACGACGTCTGCCGGGGTTTTGAACTCGCTCATCGTCCTTTTCTCCTTCATGTGTTGATGTCTCTGCTCGTCCTTATGGAATAGCAATAAGTGTGCCAAAAGGCGAGTTTGAATTAACGAAGCAAAACCAGATTGTTACAGTCACCAGCCGGTCTTTCTTTCCCGATAGAAAACGACAAAAATGTTGCATCAGAGATCTTCGTCCAACAAAAATGTGCTTTTCTTCTCTAAGGATCGCGGCCGTTATGCAGAACCTGCCCGATTGCATCCTTTATGCCGGCCACGGCCTCTTTGTCGTCCACCTTCTGCCCATCCATGTCGCGGACGTAGAAGATGTCCACGACCTGGTCGACATCCGTTGCGATCTTGGCGATCAGAACATCCAGATTTCGTCGAAACAGGGCGTTGGTGATCTTGTAGAGAAGCCCCGGGAAGTCGTGGGTATGGACCTCGACGATCGTGAAGAAACCGGAGTTCTCGTTGTCCACGACGATCTTGTCCGGCTTCTTCCGACCTGACCTGCGGGTCGGCCTGTACGAGAGAAGCTTTTCGTCCAGGGCCGCATCGAGGGCCAACGCGCCGGACCGTGCGGCATGCAGATCGTTCCTCAGCTTGCTCCAAAGCTCGTCTTCGCGAAGGCTGTCCCGTGGAGCCCGAACGGTGAAGATGTCGAGGGCAATTTGGTTTCGCCAGGTGTAGATGTTGGCGTTCAGGATGTCCAGGTTGTTCAGCGTGAGCACGCCTGAAATGCTCGAGAAAAGCCCCGGCCGGTCTCTGGCGCACACCGTGGCGGTCCTGAAATATTCTCCCGAGGGTGTGCCGGGATCGATCACGAAGGGGGCGTCACCGAGCATCTGGTACAGCTCAACGTGACGGACAATGTCCTTGGATGGGGTATAGAGCAAATACCGGGGAGACAGGTTCTCGAAGAGGGCCTCCAGCTTCTCCCGGGGCATGGAGTGAGCCTGCCGGAACACTTCCTCCCTCTTCTTGTCGACGATCTCCCCTGACGTCTTCGTGGCCAGTTCCCCCTTGCGCAGGATGTGATGGACCTTGAAGAAGATCTCCCGCAGGAGTACGTCCGTCCAGGAGTTCCACGCCTTAGGCCCCGTGGCCTTGCAGTCGGCCACGGTCAGGAGGTAGAGCATCTTGAGGTCATCGATCTGCCGAAACTTCCCGGCGAACTGCACCACGAGCTTCTCATCCTGGATGTCCCGCTGGGTGGCCGTCTTGACCATCGACAGATGCTCCCTCACCAGGAAGGAGATCGTGTCGATGTCATCCGAGGGAAAGCCCATCCTCGTGAAGACCCTTCGCGCGATCTCGGCGCCCTGCTCGGAATGGTCCTCTTCCGGCACGCCCTTGCCCACGTCGTGGAACAGGGCCGCCCACAGGACAAGCTCCGGGTTGGCGATTTCGTCGTAAAGTTGAGGGCAGAGAGGGCCGCCCTCTTCGGATTTCGGGTCGGCGAGGTCCTTCAGAATCCGCACGGCCAGCAGGGAATGCTTGTCCACCGGATGCACGTGGTATTCGTCGTATTGAATCCGGTTGACGATCGCCTTCATCTCCGGGACGAGGGCGACCAGGATGCCCGTGTTGAGCATCTCGTTCAGGACGTTGAAGGTCTGGGGCGGCGACACGAGAACCCGTCGCAGCGACTGGACCACGGTGTCCGAGCTTCGGAAGCCCTCGTCGATCATGGGCAGGCACTTCCGCACGAGGCGTACGGCATCGATCGACAGGGGCACGCCCAGCAGGGCGCTCTGCTCGAAGATCTTGATCAGCAGGAGAGGGTTCCCACGAACCGCCTCGGGGGATTCGAAATGCAGGGCGTCATTGAGGATCCGCAAGCCCTGGATGCGCAAACGGGATATGATCTTCCTTCGGTAGGGCTTCTCTCCCCTGGGCATCACTCTGTTCAGAAAGCTCCGATGGAGGTGCTTGACGAACTCCATGTGGCCGTGCATCTCCCCCAGGAACCTCTCCACGGCCTGTTGTCCGTTGGCAGCCTCGAATCCCAGGTCCCCGGCCAGCTTCACCTGATACTCGAAGTACAGCTGGTCGCACTTCCTTCCCGTGATCTTGTGCAGCCGGTTTCTCACCCTCCAGATGAAGGAAACGGCCTCTGAAAGGCCCTGAAATTCGTCCCGTGCAAGATGCCCGTTGTCCACGAGTTCACTGACTTGCTTCACACGGTATTTGCACCAGGCGATCCAGCGGATGGCATGGAAGTCCCGCAGTCCCCCAAGGCCCTCCTTCACGTTCGGTTCCAGAAGGTACGCAGAATCTCCGAACTGGGCGTGACGCTTCTGGCTCGTCTCCACGAGCCATTTCAGCAGCGCGCGACCACGCCTCCGGAGCACCTTGTCCTGGATCCCCTCCATGAGATCCGAATACAGAAAGGAGATCCCGCAGAGGAAACGTGCATCGATCATGGACGTAAGCACCTCGAAATCCTCGGAGGCCAGTCGAGTGCATTCGCGCAGCGAGCGGGTCCCGTAGCCGACCTCGAGACCGATGTCCCACAGGGGGTAGAAGATCTCCTGGACGAGTTCTTTTGCCTCCTCCGGCACCCGTTTCTTGAAGAGAAGCAGAACGTCCACGTCGGAGTGGAGGCACTGCTCTTTCCTCCCATAGCCGCCGAGGGCGATCAACACGCATGGGTTCTTCTCCATGTGCATTCGGGGGCCCACCGAACTCCTGGCGAAGCTATCCTGGAAATAGTCGTCCAGGATCTCAGCGTGCTGATCGACGAAGTCGGGCGCACGGCCCTTCATGAATCTGGAAACCAGCGCTTCCCTTTTCTTCTGTAGCTCCTGAACGGGAGAATTCATGAGGGTCAACCCAGGCCGTGAGTGGTTTCATCTCTTGCTTACGGTTTCAATAGAATAGAGCAACGCGCATGCCAGAGGCTGGGTCTCGAGAAAAAGCTGATAACTATCAGCCAGATAGGCAGACAAGGTTCGATCGATTGTCGCAACCCTCAATACCTTTGATACAAAAATGTAGGAAATGGAAGCCTATGGCTTGCGGTTCCACGTGGAGGTCACACCCGAGGAACTGAAGACGTGGTTCGAGGGTATACCCTTCGTCTTCTTGACAGGCTCGGCGGTTGGCGGGAGAACGGCCCGGCGTGCGCCGGGCGTGGCAACTCGCTACTTCTTTGGCACTTTTTCCCAGTCGTCCAGGAATTTCTTCAGACCGATGTCGGTGAGGGGGTGTTCGATCAACTGCATGAGGACCTTGTACGGCAGGGTCGAGATGTGTGCCCCCATCATGGCCGCTTCGACAAAATGTAGGGGGTTCCGAATAGAGGCAACGATGACTTCCGTCTCGTATGCATAATTTTCGAGGATCGTCACCACCTGTTCGACCAGATCCATCCCCACATGGCTGATGTCATCCAGCCTGCCCACAAAGGGAGAGACGTAGCTTGCGCCCGCCTTGGCGGCCAGCAGGGCCTGGGAAGCGGAGAACACGAGCGTCACGTTCGTCTTGATGCCCTTCCGGCTGCATTCCGTCGCGGCCTTGAGCCCTTCTGCCGTCATCGGGAGCTTGATGACGATATTCTTGTGGATCTTGATCAGGCTTTCCGCCTCGGCCATCATCCCGTCCACCTCCAGGCTGACGACCTCGGCGCTGACCGGTCCGTCCACGATGGAGCAGATCTCGTTTACCACCTCGCGGAAATCCTTCCCCTCCTTGGCGATGAGGCTCGGGTTCGTGGTTACGCCGTCGACCATCCCAAGGGCATTGGCCTCTCGGATGTGGTCCACGTTCGCGGTGTCTAGGAATATCTTCATCTTGGTGCCCCCCCCCTTGGACGCCGGCCGAACCGACATCTTGTCGCGCCTTGAAGACCCACTTCTCCTTCTGCCTAGGCCGCGTTTCGCTCGAGCGCGCGAGCGTTCTTCGTGAGGCCGGCGGCCTTCCTGAGCAACGCAGCCTTGTCCGTACGCTCCCAGGTGAAATCAGGATGCTTCCTGCCGAAGTGCCCGTAGGCCGCCGTCCTTTGGTAGATCGGCCTCTTCAGCTTCAACTCTTCGACGATCGCACCGGGCTTGATCGGGAAATACTCTCGGACCATCCCCTCGATCTCTTCCTCCGGGATCCTGCCGGTCCCATGCGTGTCGACGAGCAGGGACACGGGGTCGGCGACTCCGATCACGTAGGCGACTTGCACCTCACACTTGTCTGCAAGGCCTGCAGCGACCACGTTCTTGGCGATGTATCGGGCCGCATAGCTTCCGGAGCGGTCCACCTTCGAGGGATCCTTTCCGGAAAACGCCCCTCCCCCATGGCTGCCATGACCGCCATAAGTATCACAGATGATCTTTCTCCCAGTCAAGCCCGCATCCGCGACCGGCCCCCCGAGGACGAATTTTCCGGTCCCGTTGATGAAGTACCGTGTCTTCGTGTCCAGGTTCTTCCCGCAAACAGGCCTGATCACGTGTTCCATAATATCTTTACGGAGTGTAGACATCCTGACCTTGGGATTGTGCTGGGCAGCGATCACGACCGTGTCAACCCTCTTCGGGACCCCGTCCACGTATTCAATGGCCACCTCGGTCTTTCCATCCGGGCGCAGGTAGGGAAGGATCTTCTTCTTGCGCACGTGGGCAAGCCGCTTGGCAAGCCCGTTGGCAAGGACGATGGACAGGGGCA
>JAUWSZ010000106.1 GCA_030609865.1 bacterium
CTCGGTCAACCCGCTCCGGATTCCTCCAGACATATCGCGGCATCCGTGATTTCATAAATCCGAAGTTCGTTCTTCCACAAACTGGCATCCCCGATGACGGTCACCCTATCCGGCTCGTACTCAACGCTCTTGATATGAACCTCGATGACCATTCGATCGTACGTGGGGATGAGTTGTCCCCGGTACTTCCAGAGAATGCGATGATTCAATCGCTGGCAGAAATGTGGGGACTGGAAGGGCGCCCCCAAGCCCTGATGGAGCGAGTAGATCTGCATGGCCTGCAGAATCGACTCAACCCCCAGGGAGCCGGGCATTACCGGATCCTGATAGAAATGACAGGGATAGAACCAATCCGAGGGATCGATCTTCTTGTACCCGCACACATACCCCAGTCCGTATTTTCCGCCCTGTTCCACAATCCGCACTTCATCGAGGAAATCCAGTTGAGGTCCGGCGAGGCGCTCGTACGGCCTGTCCGCCTTCTGCGTATAGAGTTGCTTCCTTGCGGCGGCCGATTTCAAATCAATGTGCACGACCGGAACATCGGACAGGTATTCCCGCGTTTGCATCGGGTCGTTTGCGATGCCTCCGTCCAGGCCGATCTGGTGGGTCAACGCTGCGGGCAGAAAATACCCGAACACCGCCGTTCCCTCGTAGAAGGGCTCTGCCTCGTGGCTCAAGTCCCACCGAAACTGCTGGATAATCGTGTTCCCGGTCTTCACCGACGAGAGCAAATACGAACGATTGGTGATCGTCTTGCCCCGCAGGTCGATCGGTCTCAGGATCGTGCCCTCTCCGTCCAGGTTCCGAAAACAGAAATCCACATCCGGGGCGGTCAGGGTCGTGCCCATCCAGGCGGAGACGAACCCGTTGGGTTGAAGCGAGATCTCCATCAGGATCGAATAGGGTATCAGCCCGGGATGAGAGTTCTCGCGGAAGAACCAGGCATCTTCCGGAACATCGTACTCGGTCACCACGCCGGCGGGCTGCTTGAACTTGAGTCGCGTTCCGTTTGTCTCCAAAACGCGACTAATCAGCTGCAGGTCCCCGTTCGGGGTTCGCGGAGGCTGTCGGTCTTCATAGAGCGAGAACTCGGGTCCGAAACACTTGGCGATCGACCCCGTGGCAAACTCCTCCAGGTGTACTCTCGTGAACAAGGCGCCATTGCCCCTGTCTTCTACAACCGGCTGCTCGGGTTCCCTTGCCTCGACCCTTTCCCGGGGCAGCGACGCTTCCGAATCCGCTTCGACCATCACGACCCCAAGGTCCTTGAAATCAACCACGATCTTTTCGCCCAGGAGGATATCCACGTCTGCGATCGCATACGGCCTGGGGTCTGTTCCGATCTCCTTCACTTCCATGCGGTAGGTCAACAGGGTGTCCCCGGGGATCACCTGTCCCCTGCAGCGCACCTTCTGCGGCAGCCTGGGAAAGGGTTGGAACCGGGCGTCCTTCGTGCGCGTCTGGAGCCCCAGGTGCAGCATGTAGAACCGCATCAGTTGCCCGCATCCGTCCGCCATCAGCGAGCCAGCCAGCACCTGATCGTCCTTAAAGTGACAAGGAAAGTACCAGTGATCCGGGGCGAGGTCTTTCTCCGCCACGATCATTCCCAACCCCCAGGCTCCGCCGCTCGGATCCAGGGAGACAACCCGGTCGAGCATCAGCATCTGCTCCGCGGTGAAGTGCAGGGCCGGGTTTACGCCATCCTGGTCATAGGCAGGCCCGAAGCAATCCGCTTTGCCGCCCCTGGCAAGGGCCAGCAGATCCGCCCTGTCGAATCGCGACCGGCTGCAATTCAACAGTGGGGTGAACTGTTTCTTCTCGATCCTTCGCTTTTCCTCGATCTCCTGCTCGGTATGGGTGATCCCCTTTCCGGCCTCGAGCTCTTCGTCGGTGAAGAAGCCGGCACAACCGCCGCGCATCTCCACGACCAGCCTGTCCTTCACGTAGCAGTCGTAACTGAAGAAGAACAGCAGGGTACCGCCCGTCTTGGCGAAGGAATCGATCTTGATGTCGTAACGAAGGGTGTCCCCTTCCCGGGGCACGTCTTCCAGGAACGTGAGGGTGCAGTCCAGAAGCCGGTAGACCCTCTCCCCCTTGCATTCGAAATCGATCCCCAGATAGCTGATCAACCAGAGATCGCACTGGCCGGATTCCACGGCAACGGCCCAGGGGATCTGGCCATCGATCGAATACCAGGCATCGTACGGAATATCGTATTCGGTCGTCATCGAACAGGGCTTGAAGACCCCTGTCTTCGCGTCCAGTTGGGTTACCCGGCTGACGAGCAGATAGGGTTCCAGGGGAAGCCGGACACGCCTTCGGTACTTGTCGATCACTGTGTATTCTTCCCCGAAAACCTTTCCGATATCCCCTTCCGCGAACTCCCGCAGGTCCCAGTAGTCGAAGATCTCGCCAGGCGGCTTCGTACGATCCTGTTCCCCTTTGTCCCGTGGAGGGTACCCGCGGATAAGTTCGTCCAGCGTGAGCGTTCCCTCCGGTTCCGGCATCTTCGCGGGTACGGAGACGGCTTCCGAGGCAAAGGGGGCCAAATTCATCTTGAGTCGGATCGTCTCGCCGATCTGTCGAAGACCTTCCCTTCGCGATTCCAGGAAGGCGGAATGGGAAGAACTGATCAACGACAGGTTCTGATCGAAGGGACTCGATCCGCCTTCGCAGGGGAGTACGGCCGTGGATGAATGGGAACGCATCCTTCGAAGCTCGCTTTTGTGAGCTTCGGCGTGATGTCGCACCAGTCTTTTTGATGGGACCTCGGGTTTTCCCGTGGGGCTCCATGGAGGAGGCAAGGATGCTGAACGGACCGTCTGGAGCGGTGCCCGCGGCGCGGCGGCCGGAACACCTTCGGCAACCGGGCTTGGGGTTGCGGGGGGGGCGGCCTTTTCGGGACGAAAACGCTTCTCGTTCTCCGGGTTGAGTATGGCGGGTGGAATGCGCGTTCCACCGACCGATGTCGACTTGACAAGTGATTTCTTCTGCGCGACTTCCCCCTCCGGCTTCGGGTACAGGGGGCTCAAATCCAGGGCGACCCGGTGGCTGTAGAGCTTTGCCAAGGCGCGAAGAATCGATGCCTTCTCACCCGCCCCTTTTCGATTCGTCCCCACGGCCAGATGCGGCTCTTCGCCCAGGATCTCCGTAATCCAGTTCGTGCAATTCTCCCGGGCCCCGAGCTCAATGAAGATTCGCGCGCCGTCCTGGTAGGCCTGCCGAACCAACCTCGGGAAGTCGATTTCATGGCAGTAGATCGTGGCAATGTTGTTCGCAATGACCTCGGTCTCGAGCGGAATCGGCGCAAAGCAATCCGCAGAATAGAAATCGATCCCGGAAACGGCCTGGACCGGGAGGGTGTGCACCCTGACCAGTTCGTCATAATCAGGCCTTGCGATCTCGCAGTGAATCGCGTCGCCGATGGCAACATCGAAATGCTCACAGCCAAGCCTCAGGATAACCCGCTTGCACGCCTCGTCCTCCCCGGCGATGACCACTTCTTTCGGGGAGTTGATGAAGATGAGATGTACCCGGCCCTCGCCTTCCATGGCCTTGCGGGCCTTCGATGCGGAGGCCCGAAGGGCGCAACAGACCCAGATCCTTTCGTCGTCGCCCGCTGCCTTAGGCAGGCCCCAGGCTTCCCGCACCGTCTCCATCGGTCCAGCGAGTCGAGTCCGGAAGACAGGCGAGGCCCGCAGGGTCTCGCTCATGCTGTCCGTTTCTCCCCAAACGCCCAGGGCAACCATCATGGAGACCTCGCCCATGCTGTACCCGATGGCCATCTGTGGGTCGACACGGAAGCACTCTCTCACTACCTTTGTGTAGGCTATGGAGAACAGGATGCCACTCTCGAACATCGAGATCGGGCTGTCGAGCAACTCCCTCTCCCGAGAATTCAGGTCCTTTGCCGATGCCTTCTCGAGGCTTCTCGGATAAACAAGCCCTTCTCCGATCATTCTCCCCAGGCGGGAGGAGTACTTGCACACCTCTTCGTACACCCGTGGAAAGAGCTGGAACAGGTCTCGCCCGACCCCGACGTAGGAGTTGTAGCCTCCGGGATATACGAAGGCGATCCTCCCCGTGTTCCCCAACGGGTTGGGGGTCAGATAGCTGCCCCGCAGGGAGATCCAGTCCTGCCCGGTGGCAAAGGCCTTTTCGACCGCCTCCCGTGCAGCATCGATCTCCTGGAGGATTTCCTCCCGGTCCTGCCCCACGATCGACAGTGCAACCTCGGCGGCGCCCCGTGCCCGGGAACGTTCATGGCAGAGGGCGGACGCTCTCGGAAGCGATGCACTTCGAACGACTTCCTGCCTGAGCGTGTCCAGGTCCTTCTTCAACCCGGCCGGATCGTCGCAGGCAAGGGGAAACAGAAAGGGCGAAGACTCTTCCAAGAAGTTGCTTACAACCCGATGCCCGGCAGGCGCCTCGGAGAGAATCACATGCGCGCAGGCACCGTCCTGCCCGAGTCCGCTGACAGCCCCGACTCGCCTCTGTGCGCCCTCCTCGAGGAACCAGGTCCGGGATTCGGTCGGAACATAGAACGGGCTCCTTTCCCATTCGGCAGGCCTTCCGGGGCCAGACCAGTTCGGAGTTCCGGGAATGTACCGGTGACAAAGGCACAGGGCCGTCTTGATGAGACTCGCCATCCCGGCGGCCGCGAAGGTGTGTCCGATGTTCGCCTTTACGCTTCCGACTGCACATCGAGACTCAGGGCAGGAGGTTTCATAGGCCTGCTGGAGGCCCTTGATCTCCGCTTCGTCTTCGCGAACCACGCCACTTCCGGAAACCTCCAGATAGCCTATCTCGGAAGGTTCGACACGTGCATCTTCAAGGGCCAGACGACATGCCCGGGAGAAAGACTCGGGAGAAATTCCGTTTGCGATCGCGACCCCGTCGATTGTCGCAAAGATACGGTCGCCCCCCCGACGGGCATCCTCCAGGCGCTTGAGCACCACGGCTCCTGCACCCTCCCCGACGAGCCACCCGTTTGCGTTCCGGTCGAAGCTCAGGGTCCGCCTTCCCGTGTTGACCCCGATTTCTCTGTTTCGCCACAGGACGCTCTCCACCCCGCCTGCCAGGTCCACCCCTCCCAACACGACGGCATCCACCTCCCGCTTCTCGAGCATCATCCGGGCGACTTCCAGGGCCTTGAAAACCGAGTTCTCCTCGGACGACAGCGTGAAGGCGGGACCACAAAAATCCCACAGCGAGGCGATCCGGGAGGCCATGATGTTGCCGATGAAGCTCGTGTACTGATTCACGCGGGCCACGTTGTGAACACTGTCTTTGACGATTTCGCTGAGTTCTCTCTTCTGTTCACCGGAGAGAGGGATCTCCTCCTCGGAGAAGCTCTGCTCGAGCTGTGTGCACAGATTGACCCTCCCCCTCATTTGATGGGTCGCCAGTTCGGTTTCCATGGCGATGAGGACGGCAACGTTGTCCCCGGGTTTCAGGTCGGCTTCCTGGAGGGCCTTGTCCGCCACCTTCAAGGCGAGGAGTTGCTGGGGGATGAGACGATCCTCTTCGTTCGGAGGGATCTTGAACCGCATGAAATCCAGGTCAAAGCGGTCCACATACGCCCCCTCGGGCGCCCTTCCCTCTTCGAACCCGAAGTGCCTGAGGAGACCGGACTGCTCTTCGATCCCTTTCCAGCGTTCTTCCGGTACCGGGATGAAATGCTGGGTTCCTTCATACGAAGCACGATGGAACGAGGACAAACCCTGGCAGTCCCCGAAATGGGCATCCATCGCCACGATCGCCATCGGCTGCGGGGTCTTCAGGCCCTTCGGGTTCGACGGGCCGGATGCATTCCGGTCGGGTTGTGAATCCTGGTTTTCCCCTTTGCCTTCCCCCTCGAGAACGACATGCGCATTGGTTCCGCCAAACCCGAAGGCGCTCACGCCTGCGCGTCTCGGGGAGGCGCCGCTTGGCCACGGTACGGATTCCGAGGGAATCCGATCGGCAGCGATCACCTCGTTGGCAGACGTCTGGGGATTCCGCAGGTGAATCGTCCCGGGAATTTCACCTTGGTTCATACACAGTATGGCCTTGGTCATGCTGGCCATGCCCGCAGCCGTTAGGAGGTGTCCGAGGTTGGATTTCACGGAACCGACCAGCGGCGAGGCTTCGTTTCGACCAAAAAAGGCATCCATCGAATTGAGTTCGACTTTGTCCCCAAGCCGGGTGCCGGTTGCATGGCATTCGACGTACTGGATGCTCTTCGGCTCGACGCCTGCGTCGGCATAGGCCCTTTCAAAGGCCAGGACCTGTCCCTTCGAGTTGGGGCTGAGGACAGACTGCCCCTTCCCGTCGTTGGACAGCCCGATCCCGAGGATGACTACGTGGATCCGGTCCCCATCCCGGACCGCATCGCTGTACCTCTTCAACACGAACATGCCGGCGCCTTCCCCTGCCACCAGCCCCCCGGAATGCTCATCCAGAGGAGCGCTCGTCTCCCCTTCTTCCGGGTATGCCTGGAAGATGGAAAACCCGACATGGATGAACAGCGGGTCTGCCGCGCTCACGGCCCCGGCAAGCATCAAGTCCGCCTTGCCGCTTAGCAGGTAGTCGCATGCGAGCTTGACGGCATACAGGGAGGAGGCGCAAGCCGCATCGAGCGAGAAGTGTACGCCGGACAAGGACAGGGCCTCGGCGATCAGGGCCGCCGGGTACCCGGATATCCTCCCATGGTCGCTCGACGGGCTCTGTGCGGAGGAAAACGGGATGAGGTGGAAGCCTTCGTCCTTCAGGAGATCCCGGAGGCAGGATTCTGCCGTCTGATGATACAGGGGCAGGAACAGACGATTCGAGGATTTCGTCGGAAAGGACAGGTTTCCGAGAATGACGCCGCATCGGGCGAGGGCGTCCGCATTTCTCCAATAACCGCTGTCCCGCAGCGCCTCTCGAGCCACGTGGAGAGACCATTGGACCCCATCGTCCGCCTCACGGACGCGTTCCGTAGCGATGTCGAACCCCGTCGGATCCATCTCGAAGTCACGTACATACCCACCCTGCATGCAGTAGAACCTGTCGGGCATGCCCTTCCGGGGGTCGTAGTATTCCCGGACAGGCACTCCCATCTTCTCGTCCGTCGCCAGGGACCGCGCATCCTTGCCATCCTGGAGATTCCGCCAGAACTCCTCGGGCGTCCCCGCCTCGGGAAACAGACAGGAAAGTCCAACAACCGCTATCTTTTCCATCGCATGCCCTATGCGCGCATTCCCGGTTCCGAGACACCCGGTTCGGTCAGAACAA
>JAUWSZ010000554.1 GCA_030609865.1 bacterium
CCCAGGCGTTTTGATGGGACCACGGGTTTACCCGTGGGGCTCCATGCTTCTCCTGCGCAATCGGACCGGGTGTTTCGGAGTGCCCCCTCGACAGCCGCGCGCAGGAGGGCGAGAGCGCTTGGGGGTTCCGATCCATCCGGGATGCGCAGGTAGTGCTCCTTGGACTCGGACTTGATCCCGGATCGGATCTTCTTCCCGCCTTCGGGCGATCGACCCGCAGCTTGCTGAATGCCGTCGAAGATCGTCCGGTCGAACGCATCCAAGCCTTCGTCGAGTCCGAAGTTGGCCTCCATCCCGACGATTGCGATTCGGATGTTCATCGTGATGTCGCTCTGAGAAACTGGTCGTTCAACTTCTTGCTGACGGTCACTTCCGCGCCCAGCATCCGGCAGTAGACCGTTCCGGCCTCATCGTGTGCGGTAACGTCGGCGACGAGACGCGTACGGCTGTTGTTCCTGACCTCCAGGGAAACGTAGAAGGCACGATCCACGGGAATCGAACAACCATGCTCCAATGTCGCGACCCTGGAAGGCAGACTGCCCGCGTCCCGGTGCCTGCGAACCCAGACCAGCATGGCCTGAAACAAGGCGTCCGCGGCATACGGGTTGAACCCGCGGGCAGGAAACTGTCCCTGCTCAACCTCGCCGATCACCGGCAGGCGGCACTGCATCTTTAGCCCCCGATCGGAAAGGCTGATCACCCTTTCCACGACCCGGAACCTCGGGCCATGGAACAGCGTTCCATCCTGATACAGGGTGGCGCCATCGATGACCTGAGATTCGTCTCCCTCGAACCCCGCACAAACGGTGGCCTCGAGCATCCCGGAGGCGAGCAGGATGCGGCCGCTGTAGTGATGATGCGCCTTGCCCCGGGATGCCCGACTCGATACCTGCACGGCAAACTCGATCTCTCCGAAATCCCCCTTGCGGACTTCCTGTATCTCCATGCAGTAGTCTTCCGTCGCGGTCTTGTCGAAGGCAATTCCCTTGAGCGTCCTGTAGTCCTCACACCGGACAAACCGGTAGCCGGGATAGAATTGTTCGCACCCGTCTGCCATCCAGGACATCACACACGCCGCCGGCAACACAGGGTGCTGTCCAATGACATGATCCTTCAAGAACGGGTTGTCGTCCAGATTCAACGTTCGAACGATTCGGTATGCTCGAAGCTCCGGAGGCACAACATCCCCCTCCACCAACATAGAACTCCCAACCAGAATCTGGGGGTTGTCTTCTCCGTTGCTGCAGAACCCGTCCACGAATACCCTCGTTCCCCCCTCGATCGGGATCACCTGGATATTGCGCTCCTCGAAGAGCTTTTTCAGGGAGTCGGAGACCATACCCCCGTCCCAGGGTCCCCAGTTAAAGGCCCGGACACGGCAATCCGGATGTCTCTTCTTGAACTGGTAGGCCACCTTGTTCAGTATCTCGTTCGCCATCGAATAGTCGGACTGCCCCGGATTCCCGAAGAACCCTGCAGCCGAGGAAAAGAGGATCAAATACTTGAGTCGGCTGTTGTCCACGGAACGCAGCAGCGCCTCCAACCCCTTTACCTTTGTGGAGTACACGGACTGAAAATCGCTGATCGTCTTCTTTTCGATCAACCGATCCGCCAGCACGCCCGCCCCGTGGATCACGCCGGCGAGGTCTCCCAGGCGATCCACGACAGGGCCGATCTGCCTGAGCGCTTCCACGTCCGTCACGTCGGCCTGCACGTATTCCGCTTCCCCGCCCGCGTCCCGAATGGCTGTCAACGTGCTGGAAATCTCCCTCGCGGCCAGGACCGGTCTCAGGACTTCATCGACCCTCCGCGGCGTCGGTTTCTCTCCCTGGGCCTTCACCGCCTCCATGCCGCGCTTCTTCAGATCGGATGCGTCGTAACAGCCCCTCGCCCATTCCGGTTCGTCCCCCGTAAAGGGGGACCGTCCAAGCAGCACAAACTTGCATTTGTATTCCGCAGCCAACCTGGCAACACAGGAAGCCGTCACGCCTTTGGCGCCCCCGCTGACCACGAAGACCGAAGAAGAATCCACAACTCCATCCGGCTCGACCCGGGCGTCTGCCTCACTCTGTTCCGCGATCAGCGTCACCCTGCCCTGTGCCCCGTAGCCTGTCTCGACGATACGGCCATCCGGGTCATGCAACTCCTGCAGGATCGATGAGATCGACTGGGCGTCATCCATGCCCGGGCTCAGATCAACGGCTCTGCAGAAGACCGAGTTCCACTCGAGATTGAGGGTCTTGACCAGACCGAAAAACCCGCCATCCACCGCGCTGAAGTTGCCTCCTCCCACCCCCAAGGAACCATCCAGCTCGACGACGGTCACGAAGAACCGCCGGCCAGCGGGCGTTGTCTTCGTGAGAGACGGCTGCAAGTGCTTGGCCATGAGAAAGACGTGAAGGAGGATGTCCTTCGCATTCTCCGAGAATACGATTCCGTCCTCCCCATCCTGACCGGAGAACGGATTCAGATGGATGAGCCCCCCGATCGGGCCGTCTTTCTCTGCAATCTCCTGAAGCCTCTCTTTCAGGTGCTTCTCGTCCAGATCCCTCAATGCAACCCGCGGGATCCCCCATGCAGAAGCCGGGCCCTCCGGAATCGTCGACGGGGGGAAGCTCAGGACCACGACCTTCCATCCCTTCTCGATGAGCGCTTCCGCCAGCCCCACCGTCCTGGAGGTTCCATCATCCGTGACGACGCAAACGTGACCGTCGGGCAGGCTGAACTCCAGGGCGTCCGGGGCAGGCAGACGCTCGAGCCTCGCACGCCCTCGTGGGACGCTTGCCTCGATTGCCGTCGTCAGCGAGATCTCTTCGCCTTCAGGAGACGATTCCTGAGCGCCGGCCGCGGGCACACCCGCTTCGCCGGACAGGCAGGACTCCATGTGCCCCACGATCTGTCCCAGGGTCTTCAACTCGGCAAGCTCCTCCGGGTTCATCTCCGGCAGGTTCGGGTACAGGTCCATCATGGTGCCCAGGATCTCCACCCGCTTGATCGAGTCGATCCCCAGGTCCGCCTCCATCTCCATGTCCAGCTCGAGCATCTCCACCGGGGAGCCCGTCTTCTCGCTCACCACCGGCAGCATCGCCTCGGTCAAAGCCGCGATCCCAGGACCGGCTACCGCCACTGCCGGCTCCGCAGGCGCCGACGCTGCCTGCGGAGCACCCCCTCCGGCAGACAGACAGGACTCCATGTGCCCCACGATCTGCCCCAACGTCCGAAGCTCGGCAAGCTCCTCCGGGTTCATCTCCGGCAGGTTCGGGTACTGATCCATCATCGTGCCCAGGATC
>JAUWSZ010000582.1 GCA_030609865.1 bacterium
CGACATTCCTCTCCCCCTGGGTAGCGGCGAAGCGTTTCTTCTCCCTGTTGGAGGCGAGGTCCGTGATCTGATGGTCCAGGCCGAATCCAGGGTGTGCGGTTGTTCTCTCACGCCCATCTCGCCGGATTCACCCGAGGCCTCCCCAGGGGCCGCCTCATGCGCGGACAAAGGCGCGATCTCTTCTCTCTCCTCGGTTGTCCTGTTGATCTGAAAGCCCCCTCAAGCATCTTCCATCGCAGCGTTCCACCGTTCCGGGTGTGCTCCAGGTGCTGCCTCTTCCGCCCGGTGCGGAGCTACCCCTGAGAGAGAACCTTAAACCGAGAGAATCAGACCGACATGTGCAGGAGGTCTTGCATGAGATCGAAATACCCAACCGCTATTGGGGTTATTCTGGTCGTTGTGTTGTGCGGCGCTCCTGGTTCACGCGCGGACGCTCCCCGGCCGAAGCCGTACGCATTGGGTAAGGAATTTGCGTCCTTCCAACCGCCCCAGCAGCCGTGGGCCGCGGATTCGACATCGGTCCGGATCGAAGAACCTACCGGTGTCATCACGCTCCGCCAGGCCCTGGCCTTGGCCCTTATGAAGAACCCGGAGTTGGCCGCCTTCTCCTGGGAAGAAAGGGCAAGGGAGGCGCAGGCGCTGCAAGCCCGGTTGCTGCCCAATCCGGAGCTGGACGTAGAGGTGGAGAACTTCGGCGGGACAGGTCTCCTTGGGGGTCTGGATGGGGCGGAGACGACCCTTCAACTCGGACAGTTGGTCGAGTTGGGAGGAAAACGCTCGAAGAGGAAGCAGGCTGCAGCGCTCGACCAGGATCTGGCCGGGTGGGACTATGAAATCGGGCGAATCCAGGTCTTCACCGAAACCTCAAAGTCCTTTGTGGACGTGCTCGTTGCACAGAAACGGGCGGAATTGAACGAGGAGTTCGTCCGGCTGGCCGAGCAGGTCCTCGATGTGGTGGGCGAGCGTGTGCGGGCGGGAAAGGTGTCTCCTATCGAAGAGGTCAAGGCAAGGGTGGCCCTTTCTGCCCGTCTCATCGAGAAGGGAAGGGCAGAGGAGGAACTGACGGCCGCCCGAAAGGTTCTGACAGCCGCCTGGGGCGGGACGGCGCCCATGTTCAGCGCAGCCCAGGGCGACCTGGAACGTTCGCCGGAGGTTCCCTCTTTCGAGGCGTTGAGCGAGCGGATGGCCGATAATCCGGAGATGGCCCGATGGCTCGTAGAGATCGAAAGGCGCAGGGCTTCTCTGGAAATGGAAAGGGCCGGCCGGTTCCCTGATGTGACGTTGAGCGGAGGCGTTCGATATATCAACCCGATAGACGACTGGGCCTTTGTGGCCGGGCTTTCCATCCCGATCCCTGTGTTCAACCGCAATCAGGGAGCGACCCTGGAGGCACAGTACAGGCTGGCCAAGGCCGAGGAGCAGCGCAGGGCCTTGCACGTGCGCATCCAGGTTGCCCTGGTCAGAATCTATCAGAGGCTTTCCTCCGCACGAAACGAGGCGATCTCTCTGAAGAACGATGTGCTGCCCGGGGCCGGGAGTGCCTTTGATGCGACCGGCGAGGGCTTTCGGCAAGGCAAGTTCGGCTACCTGGATGTGCTGGATGCCCAGCGGACCTTCTTCGAGGCACAGGCTCGGTACACGGAGGCCCTGGCGGTCTTGCAGAAGGCGATTGCCGACGCAGAGGGCCTGCTCGGTGAGCCCTTGGACGAGATCGAGGACCCCTCCTGAAGGGATACGCGAGGAGAAATAGAATGAGAGAAAGAAGAAAGTCGATCTGGAATGTTGCGTTGGATGGGGCCTTCTTGAGCCTGCTCTTGTGGGCATGTCCCGGCTGTTCAAGGGATTCTGCTACGGATGCTCCGAAGGGGCAGGTTGGCGAAGAGCAGCACGGACACACGGAGACCGACCCTCATGAGGCTGACGACCGTCACGAAGGGCACGGTGCGGAGGCTTCCGGGGAGGCCCTTTCCCTTTCGCTGGATGAAATCGCCCGGGTACGGTGCGAGCACGATGTCCCTGCCTATCAGTGCGCTTCATGCAGGTATGAAGTGGGGGTGGTGAAAGTTCCTCCTTCTCTCGTGAAAGAAGACCCCGAAGCGGAGAACGGCCTCATCCGGACACGGCTTGTCGAGAAGATCGGGGTTACCGACGGGCTGACCGTGACGGGCGAGGTACAGCTCAACGAAAACGCGGCGGTCCACATCAGCCCGCGCATCCCGGGCATCATCGAGTCGGTGAAGGTCGATATGGGGGCACACGTCCGTGAGGGGGACGTGCTTTTCAACATCAACAGCGTTGAACTGGGCAAGGCCCTGAGTGACTACGAGCGAAGCCGCGCGCTCACGGTCCTTTCCGGGAAGAATGTCGATCGGGAGAAGTCCCTGTTCAAGCGCAAGATTTCCTCCGAGCAGGAGATGATTGACGCGCAGATGACCTACGAGCAGCACAAGACAGAGCGAGACGCGGCCAAGCAGGCACTGCATGTTTTGGGCCTCACGGATGAAGTCCTGTCATCGATCGATCGGGGCGAGCGCGGTGTCCGGGCCGGGAGCCTGCCGGTTCGGGCGCCCTTGGAGGGCACGATCATCGAAAAGCATGCCGTGGTGGGGGAGCTCGTCGAGCCGGGGAGCGACGTGATGCTCCTTGTGGACCTCACGACTGTCTGGGTGTGGGCAGACATCTACGAGCAGGATCTCGCGCGCTTGATCCAGGCCCGCAACCTGGGCCCGATCCCGGTGAACGTGCTCGTACGCGCCTTTCCGGGGAAGCCCTTCGAAGGAAAGATCGATTATGTGGGGGCCACGATGGAGGAACGAACCCGCACGGTGAAGGTTCGCGCAACGGTGGAGAACACGGACCGTCTGCTTCGGCCCGGGATGTTTTGCGAAATCCGGATGGGAATCAGCACTCGTGAAGAGGTTCTCGCGATACCCAAGGTGGCCCTGCTGTCTGATGAGGGGCGTGATTTCGTTTTCAGACACTGGAAAGAGGACTACTACGTCCGTCGTCCGGTGAAGAAGGGCCGCGAATTCCCGGATCGTGTGGAGATCATCGAAGGCCTGGAACCCGGGGACAGGATCGTGGCGGACGGCGCTTTTCTGCTGAAGTCCGACATACTGCG
>JAUWSZ010000610.1 GCA_030609865.1 bacterium
CTGGAAACGGAGCCCGGGTTGCAGCAGGTCCTCGAAAAAGACCCGAAGGCGGCCGATCTCTTCGAGAACGCCCTGAAACTGGAGGGCCTGGTCCGACATGCCTCCACGCACGCAGCCGGAATCGTCATATCCAGCCAGTCCCTCGAAGACATTGTCCCACTCTACAAGGACCAGAAGACAGGGATCGTGTCCACGCAGTTCTCGATGAAGCCCCTCGAGAAGCTGGGCTTGATCAAGTTCGATTTCCTGGGCCTGAAAACCCTGACCGTGATCCATCAGGCCATGGGCCTGATCGAGGAAAACCGGGGTGTTCGGGTCGATATGGATGCGATGCCCCTGGACGATCCGGAAACCTACCGATTGCTGGCCCGGGGCGACACGGACGGGATCTTCCAGCTGGAGGGGTCCGGGATCCGGGACTTGCTCACGAAGCTCAGGCCTGAGAATTTTGAGGAAATCATTGCCCTGGTGGCGCTGTATCGGCCCGGTCCGCTGAACAGCGGTATGGTGGATGACTACATCAAGAGAAAGCACGGCAAGGCGAAAATCCGGTACCACCATCCGGCACTCCGGGAAACCCTGGAAGAGACCTACGGGGTGATCGTGTATCAAGAGCAGGTCATGGAGATTGCTACCCGGGTGGCCGGCTTCTCAATGGGAGAGGCGGACACCCTGCGCAGGGCCATGGGCAAGAAGGATATGGCCGAGATGAACCGACACAGGGATGCCTTCGTCACCGGTGCGCAGGAGAAGGAGATCGGGAAGGAAAAGGCCAGGGAAATCTACCACCTGATCAAACAGTTCGCCGAATACGGGTTCAACAAGTCCCACAGTGCGGCCTATGCGATGGTCGCCTACCAAACCGCCTATCTGAAGGCCCATTATCCCACGGAGTACATGGCTGCCCTGCTTACTTCGGAGAAGGACCGGACGGATAAGCTCATCCGGTACATTCACTATTGCCAGGAATCGAACATACCGGTGGATCCTCCGGACATAAACGAGAGTGACCGGGATTTCAAGGTGTGTTCTCATCGAATTCGGTTTGGCTTGGGGGCAGTGAAGAACATCGGGGGAGCGGCCGTGGAATCGATTCTCGCCGCCAGAGAGGCGGAAGGGCCGTTTCGTACACTCTATGATTTCTCGAACCGCGTGGATTTGAAGAAGGTGCACCGGAGGGTGATCGAGTCGCTGATCAAGGCGGGCGTCTTTGATTCCCTTTCGGAAGGACGGAGGGCTGCCTTGCTCCATGCCTCTGGAGATGCTGTCGAGAGAGCGGGAAGAATTCAGGCCGAGAAAGAATCCGCTCAGGCCAGCCTGTTCGAACTCGGCCTCACCGATCAGGCGTCCCCGCTCCATGAAAGCGCCTTCGAGCTGCCCGAGGTGGAAGAGTGGTCCTTGTCCGTTCGCTTGGACTACGAAAAAGAGGCCCTCGGGTTCTACCTGTCCGGCCACCCCTTGAAGGAATTCGAAGAGGAACTGAGTCGGGCCGGTGTTGTTTCGACCGGCGATCTCCATGACGTGGGCGACGGCAACAACGTGTCGGTGGGCGGATTTGTTGTTTCCCGAAGGGAGACGATTACCAAGAAGGGAGACCGAATGGCCTTTCTCACCCTGGAGGATGTGGAGGGAAGGGTGGATGTCATCGTCTTCCCGGATGTGTATAGAGAAGGAGCGCTGTTCCTTCATGAGGAGGACCCGATTGTCGTGCAGGGCAGGCTCGAGCTCTCCGACGTTGCGGCGGAGGCGGACGGGGAAGAGGACGTAGACGCGGAGAGGAAAAGGGGGGAGAGCAGAAGAAAGGGCGCGAAGATCATCGCGTCAAAGATCATGCCCCTGCGTGAACTCCGTTTTGCCGCGAAATCGAGTGTGCACATTCTTCTTGACGCGAGCGACGCTACCCGAGAGAGACTTGAAGAGTTGCGGGACGTCCTGTTGGATTACAGGGGACCCTGCCCGGCTTATCTCCATCTCATGGAGCCGAGCCGCCGAGAGACCATCTTGGAGATGTCCCAGGATTTCTCGGTAAGGCCTTGCTCCGAATTGGCCAAAAAGGTGGACGCATTGTTTGGCGGGTCCGTTGTTCAAATGAATTAATAAATATATTACTATTAAATACTTAAATCATATAAATTAAAGTAGATTATTATGGAAAAAAGATGCGTTGCCGATCTGATCGTTGCCCTTCTCCTGCTTACGGTCGTGCCGGCGCCTCCGGCTCATTCCGCAAGTGAACATGATCGAGAGAGAATCACGACCGAGGGGGAAGGGGAGGCCGAAATCCAGGGACAGGATCTGTCTCTGGCCAGAGGAGAAGCGTTGGAGGATGCGCTGCAAAAGGCATTCGAGAATGCGCTCGTGGAGATCCTGCCTTTGGATCTTTCACTGTCCGGAAGACAGGATATCCTGGATCAACCCGCCACCCGGCTGAGAAGGTACCTGCTCCAATACCGGGTCCTTTCTGAAATGCCGGCCCTGCAAGTGTTCTTCGTCACCGTGGAGGCAACCTTCTCCGTGCCCCTGATCCGGGAGGACCTTGTTTCGCTGGGCATCGCCTGGACAGAGGAGGGTGCGGGGGAACCTGTCGAGTTGTTCGTGCGGGTGAAGGGGGTTGCGTCGGTTCGCTCGTACCAAGAGTTGATTCAGCTGTTCCGGAAGATGGCGAACGTGAACGCCGCAACCCTGTACGAGGTTTTCGGCACCGCGGTGGTGCTCCGATTGGAATACGAGAGGGGCCTGGAGGATCTGGTGGAGGCAATCTCGGATTGGCGTTCTGATGAGTTCGCTTTCAGGGTCGAACAAGTGGGTGATCGCGAGATCTCGGTTTCCCTGGTGACCATGGGTGACCAACCCATGGACTGGTAGGCCATTGGTTGCCTCCTCGCCCCGGTTCCCCTTTCGCTCGTCGTCGTCGTCGTTTTCCTCGTCGAGCGGAACCGGCTAATCGGGACAGCCACTTGGCACTTGCTGGGTATTAGGTATTAGGTATTAGGTATTAGCTCCCCGCCATTGCCCCC
>JAUWSZ010000152.1 GCA_030609865.1 bacterium
ACGGTGGACTGCTTCTGGGACGGGGAACGCATGGATTTGCACATGGCCGTCGACGCTCTGATAACCTATGACGACGATCCGGTAGATGAGGAATGATTCAAGCGAGATGCTCAAACGTTGTGGATGTTCCCGGATGACGAAAATTTAGGATAATACCAAAAAGGAAGAGCCTATCACTCCTTCATCTCTCTTCATATTTCACCTGAATTATCTACTCCTCCCGTCCGTTTTTCTCCATTTACACTAGTTGGTCATTCAGTTGAAAACAGGGAAGTTCAATAGTTCAATGTGACATTGTGGGTTTTCGCTGGTGGTCTGCCCTGGAATCCACAGCATCTTCCGTGCTTTTTTTCTGGACTCACAATTTCGTTGTCAGGATTCTGTTCTCATCCGAGACCAAATTCCCATTTCTTCTACACGAACGACACGGGGTTCTTCGAAAGGATGTACGACCTCTGGATCATCGACACCCTCCCGGAAGAGATTCCCCCCAACACGGCCCTTCTTTGAATAGACCTTCTCAGGGAGTTGATCGCCTTCAGTCAAACGGGCTCGGTAGTTTTATAACAGATCGCTGTGTCCTGTCACATTCTTGTTGACATCCTTCCCTTCGTTACCTTACGTTTGAAACATATCTTAACAGGTGAGGCATGCAAGGCGTGGAAAGGAAAGACTCGAAGGGGAAAGCTGCCGGTGAAATGGCACAAATACGCCGACGGCTTGCGGACTTGGAAAGATGGGAAGCCGAGCGCAAGCGTGCGGAGGAAGACCTGCAGGCAAGCGAGGAGCGTTACCGTAACGTGTATGACACGGCCCCACTTGCCTTTGTGATATGGGATTGCGACTGTCGCGTTACAGGCTGGAACAGCCGCGCCAGGAAGATGTTCGGCTGGTCACGAAAGGAAATCCTGGGAAGAAACTTCTTTGAGTTCCTTATCCCCGAGAATGCACGTCCTCGCGTCGAGGATGTTGTCGACACCCTGCTCCGTGGAGAGATAGAACCCGACGTTGTCAATGAGAACCTCACGAAGAGTGGAGAGACGATTCTTTGTCGGTGGAACAACTCGATCCTCCGCGACAGGGACGGTCAAATACTGGGCGCCATGTCACTTGCCCTCGATATCACCGAGCAAGTACGTGCGGAAGAGGCCTTACGGGAGAGTGAGAGGAAGCACAGTACACTGGTCGAGAATTCCCTAACCGGCATCTATATCGACCAAGATGAGAGAATCGTATTCGCCAACCAGATGCTGGCCGATACGTACGGGTACCCAAGGGAGGAGTTGATCGGTATCGAGAGTTGGCGGCTCGTTCATCCTGAGGACAGGCCTATGACGGAAAGAATCAGGGAAAAGAGGCTACAGGGGAAGAAAGCACCTTCGGAATACGAAGTGAGGGGATTGAAAAAAGATGGATCCGTCATCTGGGTCAAGAGGAGAAACACGAAAATCGAGTATGCGGGACACACAGCCATACTGGGCAATGTCGTGGATGTTACGGAGCGCAAGCGCACGGAGGAAAGACGCCAACGAATGAACAGGGAACTCAGGAACTTCGTCTCGGTTGTCTCCCACGATCTGAAGAGCCCCATCATGACCATCCAGGGGTTTGCCTCTCGACTCCGCAAGAACCTTCAACCAGAGCCGGAAGGGAGGGTTGGGAGATACCTTGAGCAGATCATGGCCAGTGCGCAGAGGATGGAGCTGCTGGTCACCGATCTGTTGGCTCTATCGAAGAGTGGCCGGATCGTCTCAACCCTTAGGGAGGTTCACTCCCTGGAGATAGTGAGAGGCGTGATCCTTGGCCTCCAGGACAGGTTGGAGGAAAATGGGATCGAACTCGTTGTGGCAGGTCAGCTTCCCACCGTCCGCTGTGATCTAGAAAGGATCTGTCAAGTCTTCGAGAACTTGCTCCTCAATTCCATCCGGTCTCTGGGGACGAGCAGGAATCCGAGCATTGAGATCGGATGGAAAGAGGGGAATCCGTTACACACGTTCTTCCTAAAGGACAACGGCGTCGGGATCGATGCCAAACATCACCGAGAAATCTTCGAGATGTTCTATCGGGTAAAGGGAACAGAAGACAAGGAAGGATCAGGCCTGGGGCTTGCGATCGTGGAGAGGATTGTGAAGGCCCATGGTGGAGAGGTCTGGGTGGAGTCTGAAAGGGGCAAGGGGGCAACCTTCTGTTTCTCCCTGCCGAGAGCATCATGAAAGCCAAATATTTCTCTCAGACATTTTGCCTCTACATACAGATACGGCCGATGGCTTGATAATCCTCTGGTGTTTTTGGGGAGTTCCCAGGTTGTCTCCGTGACGAGTCTGCGTAATCTAAGATTACCTACCGCCTTCTCATTCGTGACGATAGGCCTTGTTGATGATCCTCCAGGTGCCGTCCACCTTCATCAGAGTCAGGTAGTCGGTAAATCGCAATCCCATGTAGAGGTCTTCCACCTTCACGAAGGCTTCTTCCGCAACCTGATCCACCATGACGATTCTCATGTCATAGGCCTCCCCCGACTCTGACGGCGGCGGCGTACCTCCCACGATACCCAAGAAATCGTCCAGGCTCATGACGGAAAAGGGGCCCTGAAAATGACCGATCACCTGGGCGCAGGGGTGGAAGGCCTTTTTCAACCTTTCCACATCCGAGTGGTACAACCCGTCAAAATAGAGTTGGACGACTTCCTCGATTCCCGACCAGTCCGCCTGCATTCCAGCCTTCTGAGACATCACTGCACCTCCTTACCTACTCCTGCTTCTCTATGGTTGGATGAGAATGGACGGGTACAACCCTGCCAATTCTCCTTCCGGATAGGGCTGAATCGTGTTGAACGAGATGTTTTGATTCTTCTGGGCATGTCCCTCGTGCCTCTTCCCGTCGTAAAAGGCGCCGTTTGCCTCCAGGATGTGATGGATTCGGCTTCGGAACGCGGAAACGAATTTCGCCCCGGCTCCCTCGAAATACATGTTCCCCTTGGTCAGCTTGTCTTTGATCTTGGACAAATCCTTGAGGGACACGCTGTTGGCTTCGAGTTCCGCCTGGTCGGTAACCAGACCCCATACCAGATGGCCTGCCGGAATCTTAAGAGGCTTTTTCGTGTCAATGATCGTATGGGGCATGATGATGCTCTCCTTGCCGATGGAGAGCCGGCCCTTCGGGCTCCCCCGAAGGAAGCTGTTGAACCCGACGAACACGTCCTTCTCCAGGTCGGATTCAATGATCTTTGCACCATGCGCGGTGACGTTGTTGCCCTTCAGGCGAGCGTTCACGATATGGCAACGCTCTTGAGCGTTAGCACCCTTACCCAACCACGCATTTTCGAGGTAGGCCCGCTGCGCCACCAGAACATTCTCGCCAATACGGGTCTTGCCATCGACCACGGCGAAACGATCCAAGGATGCGGTCTTCGGGATCGTAACGAGTGGTTCTGCATCGACCACATTGAATACCTTCTGAAAAGCCTCCTTTTGACCTTCCGCAAAATCCATGAGGATCCCCTGGGGATTCTTCCCGCGAACACAGCGCAAGTAACGGCTCAGTTCGTTCAGGGGATACCGGTAAAGAAAATTGAACGCGCCGGGGCTCCGGATCCAAACGGTTCCGGGATCCGTCTTCAGGTGGCCGATTACGCCCGCCTGGATGTAGGAATACTCACCGATGACGCAATCGGTCATCGTGGTCAGGTCGACGGTCGAAAAGGCACCCAGAAAGCTGCCGTTCGTGGGGGAGCCGTGAATGTTCGCATACTGGGCCGACACCGTATTCGTGATACAGAAGCGTTCCAGGGTCTCCGGATCGTGAGAAAAATTGTGAACCAGGGTTTTGATGAGGTAGCTGTCTTCGATTTCAATGCCTTCATCCTCCAAGAGCCGGATTTCCACATCCTGAAACTTGAACCGGTCACCCTTCTTCTTCAGTTCGTCGCCCCGCACATCGCTCTTGTAGAGAATGGAGTGGTTGGTCCTGCACTTCCCGAGGAAATAACTGCCGGCCAGGTTGGAATGTCGAAATTCAAAATTCAACGGATGATGCGGCGTGATCCCGTAGAAGGCGTGGAACCTGACCATCTGACTCAAGGGGATCAGGTCCTTTATGAAAGGCCCAACGTCGTAGTCGAATCCCCTCAGGTTGATGTTGACCCCCTGAACAATCCGGTCTAACAGGTCTTTCAGCGCTTTCATCTCGAATCCTCACCCCGAGTGCCCATACACTCTTTCATGTCACGCAATACGGCGCCAAACACATCCGTCAATCGCAGAATCCCGACAATCTCCCTTGCCTTCGTAACGAGCAACGACAAATGGTTGCCAAGGACCAGCTGATGAACGGCAATATCCAGCGATGCATCCTGTTCAACATACTCCCCTTCGGTGGGGGCTTGCATGAAATCCTCAACTTTCAGCCTGGCCGTCCGGACATAGAGGTCCTTCAAGGGAACGCCTTGAAGACGCCTCTCTTTCCGCAAACCCTGCACAAGTTTTTGGCTGAACCCGAATTGGCTAAGCTCGTCGATACCTTCTACGTCTTCATCTTTTGGTTCAAGGGCGCGAAGCACACCCAATTGGGAGAGTTTGCCGATTACCCGTCCATTCTTATCCAATATCAATATGGCGCGGTGGTGGTACTTCTTGTGATCAAATTCGTCTTGGGCTTTTTCCAACGCCAAAATGGCTTCAAACAGGGTAGACCCTTCCGGAACCGTTGCATATTCCGAAATGGGCACCATCAGTTCCTTTACGGTGTAAGTCCTCACGCCTGCCCTCTGGTACAATGGGTTAATGGGTCTGCCCCTTCGGCGCGGGCCGAAGGTACCTGCCCCCCGTCTGCCGTCCCTTGCCTCGTGAGCACCATCTATTCTTAGCCGGAAACACAAAGATACTCAAGTGTTGGGTCAGTCGGGATCATTTGTGTTGTGTACTACCTATGTTATCTGCTATTGATATTGCAAAAAACACAGAGACTGACCACGGATATCATGAGAACAAAGGAGGACCGAACCGATGAGAGAATTACCCCCCCGCATGCAAGATCAACTCTACCACGACATGATTCTTCCCCAGGAGACCCAGGAGATACGGGCCAAGGCTCGGGAGTTCGCAGTGCGAGAGATAGCCCCGAGGGCCTATGAGATAGCACACACCGAGGAAAGCAAGGAGAGCTTTCCCTGGGACCTCGTCCGGAAAATGGCTGAAGAGGACTTCTTCAAGATCCCCTACCCGGCCGAGGTGGGAGGCCTCGGGTTGGCGCATCCATGCTGCGCGACGGTGGTCACCGTCGAGGAACTGGCTTATATGTCGAACAGCGTGGCCGCCATCTATGACGTTCACTGCATTCTGGCCGGTCACGCGCTCGAGTACGGCTCGGAGCACATCAGGGAGGAATTCCTGCGCCCCATGACGACGGCCGAAAAGATCGGGTGTTTTGCCACCACCGAACCGATGGCCAGCTCCGATCTCTCTTCCCGCTCGGTTCAAACCCAGGCCAGGCGAGAAGGCGACGTATTCATCGTCAGTGGACAGAAACGCTTCATTACGAATGCCTGTGTGGCCGATTTCGTCACCACCCTCGTCAACCTCGATGGCAAGCTCTGCATGATGGTCATCGACCTGCACGCCAAAGGCTGCCGCGTGGGTGAGCCAGATCGGAAGATGGGTAACAAAGGACAGCTGACATCCGATATCTACTTCGACGAGGTCGTCGTTCCCGCGGAGAACCTCATCCGTGATGTTGGCAAGGGCCTCCACGTGGCCCTCGGCACACTCACATACGGCCGAGTCGGCATTGCAGCCACCGGCGTGGGCATGGCCCAGTCCGCTTTCGACGAGTCGGTGGAGTACATGAAGAAGCGGGAAGCCTTCGGCAAGAAGATCGGCCAGTATCAGTACTGGCAGTTCCGCATGGCGGAGCGGGCGATTCAGATCGAAAATGCCCGTAATCTATATTATAAGGCCGCGCTGAGGATGGACCAGGGAGTCGAGTTCCCCGAGCCTGAGGCTGCCGGAGCCAAGTACTATGCGACCGAATGTGCCGGCGACATGGCGAGGGATGCGATACAGGTCTTCGGCGGGTACGGATTCATGCAGGAGTTGAGTCACGACAAATCCCATTACAAGGTTGAGGAAATCTTCCGGGATTTCAAGATCACCGAGATCTACGAAGGGACGAACGAGATTCAGCGCATGATCCTCGCCCGCACGATCTTCGGGAAGGAACTCACAGGGTAGCTACCGCTTGCTACAGGCCCAGGCGTTCTTTCATCTGGTTGATCGCGTCGTCAATGGCGACGGCATCCTCCCCTTTTCGAGCCGCGGCCACCTTCTCCTCGACCCGCCTGGTCGCCAGCCTCCGAGGATCGACCCCTGCCTTGCGGGCATCGGCCAGTATGGTCCGCGTGTTCGAGCCGATGAGCTCTCTGCATGCGTCGAAGGCGTGCTGAGAAGTGCCGCCGAGAAAATCGACGATCCCGAGCACGGTTCCCCCCGCATTCGATACGAAGTCAGGTACGATGAGGACCCCTTTCTGAAAGAGCATTTCCTC
>JAUWSZ010000688.1 GCA_030609865.1 bacterium
AGGGGCCGGGGGTCAGGGCCCGGCTCCAACCGCCTGCAACTGACAAATCGAGGGAGGGTTCAAAATGTTGAAGATCTACGGAGCAGATCTTTCCCCACCTTCCAACAAGGTGAGGTTCGTCGCCAACGAATTGGGGCTGGACTACGAGTACAACAGCGTGAATCTCGTTTCAGGAGAGAACCGTTCGGAGGGGCATCTCAAGATTCATCCCGGGGGCAAGGTGCCTGTCATCGACGATGATGGGTTCGTCCTGTTCGAGAGCAATGCCATCATCCGGTACCTTGCGGCCAAATGCGAATCGCCCCTGTACCCGGGTGGGGCGAAACAGAGAGCGCTGGTGGATCAGTGGGCAGACTTCGTGTCCCATCACATCGCCACGGCGGTGGGCAGCGTTCTGTTCAACCGGGTCTTCGCACCCTTCCTGAACGAGGAGGTGGACGAGCGTTCCATCACCGAAGGGCTCTCGTTCCTGGAGCGCTTCCTGCCCGTCGTGGACACCCCGTTGAAGGAGCGAAGATACCTGGCAGGGGGAGAGCTTACGCTCGCCGACTTCAGCCTGCTTTCCGCCCTCGACCCGGCCGAAGTGGCCCAGGTGGACCTGTCCGGATACCTGAATATCACGAGATGGCGGCAAGACCTGATGGGCAGGGATTTCTACACAAAATGCCACAAGAGCTATGGGGACGTGCTGGCCGCATTCGCCGGCTAGCAGGCTGCCGATTAACGGTCACCTGCGGCGCATGTTGCGAGCGGAGCGAAGCAATCCCCCAGCTTCTTAGCTGCGGCGGAAACGTGCACACTGCGCTCAAGGGACCCCCGCCTTCGCGGGGGCATGCTTCGCGCGCCTTGCATCTGACCATTTCTCGACAGCCTACGTAAAACTATAGCTGTGTTTCCCGAGTGAAGTCTGAGCGCATTGGTGCTTTCCTGGATTCCGTCGGAGATTTGCGCCGGGCGACTTCGAGGGAGGGGGAGACGGAATCCAGGAAAGCACCAACCGGCAGGACTCGCCTGGAACACACCGACCCTTCCAGCGGATCCCGCTAATAGCGGAAATCTTTGAAGCGGACGCGGAAGAAGAGGGAGTACAGCACCGGCACCAAGCCCAGGGTCAGCAGGGTTGCGAACAGCAGCCCGAAGATGATCGAAATGGCCAGGGGCTCCCACATGGGCCCACCTCCCAGCCACAACGGCAGAAGCCCCCCGATCGTGGTCAGGGTCGTGAGCAGGATGGGCCGCAGGCGCCGCTGGGCCGACTCGAGCACGGCCCGCTGGGGCTCGAGCCCGTTCTCGTCGATCTCGATCCGGATCCGGTCCAAGAGCACGATCGCGTTGTTGATAACGATTCCTGACAGGGAGATGATGCCCAGGAGGGTCATGAACCCGAAGTAGGATTTCGCCACGATCAGCCCGACCACCACTCCGATCAGCCCGAGCGGGATGGTGAGCAGGATGATCAGCGGCCTTCGGAGGGAGTTGAACTGGGCCACGAGCAGGAACAGGATGATGAAGCCTGCCACGGGCACCTTGTCTGCAATCGCCTGGTTCGCCTTGACCGATTTCTCCAGCTCCCCGCCCAGCTCGTACTTGTAGCCCGCCTCCCAGTCTGCGCTCTCGCCCTTAAGCCACGTATCCAGGGCGTTGCTCACGGCAATGGGCGTGGTGTACGGCTCGATGTCGCACTCCACGGTGATGGTCTTGAGCCTGTCCCGGCGAAAGATCTTTGAAGGCTGCCAAACCACCTCGACGTCGGCCACCTGTTTGAGGGGCACGGACTGCCCGGTGGACTGCACGTAGATGTTCAGGCTCTCGAGCTTTCCGATGTCCTTTCGATCCGCCTCGACGGACCTCAGGATGATCGGGATCACCTCATCGTCCTCCCGGTACTGGGTGGATTCGTAACCGCTCAACACCGTCTGCAGCGAGAGGGCCACGTCCGCGTTGGTCAGTCCCGCGCGCCTCGCTCTCGGCTGATTGACGTTCACCCGAAGCTTCTTGGTCCTCAGGCCCCAGTCGTCCTCGATGTTCCGGGTGCCCGGGATGGATGCGAGCTTCGCCTTGACCGCGTCCGCAATCTGGAAGAGCACATCCGGATCCTTGCCGGAGATCCGTGCATCGACGGGCGCAGAGGGGGGCGGACCGGTGGGCAGCAGCATGATCGTGGAAGAGAGGTCCGGGAAGTTCTCGAAGCTGAAGGCCTCCATCCTCGGAATGATCGTCTCCTGGATTGCACGAACCGAGGTTGCGTTCACGATCATCACGGCGTATTCCGGCTTTGCCTGCTCCGGGTTGAAATTGAGCACGAACCGGGGAGCGCCCTGACCGATGAAGGTGGCCCAGTCGACGATCCCCTCGGGGCGGTCCGGAGTCGCGGCCAACTCCTCCTGCATGAAGGCCTCGATCTCCTTCACAACGGCCTCCGTGTGCTCGATCGGAGTGCTCATGGGCAACTCGAATTCGGCCTTGAAAATCGCCTTGTCGTTGGGAGGAAAGAAGATGCTCGGTATGAGGCGAAATCCCTGCATGGCGACCAGGAAGATTGCGAGGGCCACGCCAAGGGCGATGAACCGGTGCCGAAGGCCCAGCAGAAGGAGCATCCGGTAGGATCTGTAGAACCTGGACTCGTAGCGCCCTTCCGCCGGGCTTGCCTCTGCCC
>JAUWSZ010000484.1 GCA_030609865.1 bacterium
CCGGGTACATCTGGGTGACGATGCAGGGACACCCGAACGTGGTGGCCGTGGCCTCCCTCCTCGAGTTGGCTGCCGTTGTGGTGAGTGAGGATTCGCCCGTAGACCCTGTGACCGTACAGCGGGCCGATGAAAAGGGCATTCTCCTTCTGGCCACGACCCATGATACGTTCACCACGGTGGCGAAGCTCGCTCAACTCGGCATCCAGGGGACTCGGTAACGGACATCAACAAATGACGGATTGGCACCTGGTCGCGGTGGATTTGCACGTCCACACGGTTGCTTCGGCTTGCGCGGAGGTGGAGATGATACCACCCTTGATCGTGCGCCGGGCTCGCGAACTGGGATTGAGGCTGATCGCTGTGACGGATCATCACTCCGTGGAGAATGCGCAGGCCGTCCAGCAAGCAGCCCATCAATACGGCATCAGGGTGCTGCCGGGCATGGAGGTCCAGACGCGAGAGGAGGTCCACGTAATCTGCCTGTTTGATGACCTGGACACGGCAGAGAACTGGCAGGAGATGATCTGGAAGCACCTGCCCGAAGAGACGAACCCGGAAGAGTATTTTGGGGCGCAATACGTGGTGAGCGCGGAAGGAGACTATTTGCGGTCCAACAAAAGGCTCCTTCAAACCTCAACGACCTTGAGCTTTGAACAGGTGCTGCATTTGACAGAAGAGTGGGGCGGGCTGGCCCTGCCGGCCCACGTGGATCGACCGAGGTACAGCCTGTTCGCCAATCTCGGAATGATACCCGAAGGTGTGGATCTGGCCGGCGCCGAAATTTCAAGTCACATTACAGCTGAGGAAGCCCGCTCACGCTTCCCTTCGTTGCAGGGGATTGCCCTGGTGCAGTCAGGGGATGCGCACCGTATTGAAGAGATGATCAATACGACCCGATTGAAAGTGGCTGGCTTGAGAGTACGGGAACTTCGGAAGGCCCTCCTACGGCAAGAAGGACGTGAAGTCATCCTGAATAGGGCGTGAGATCACAGCGCAAAAGTGTCAAGATCCTTTACAGATTGTAAAAGATGAGGCAGGCATTCGGCTCATGCTCCCCCGTTCAAGCCCTACCCAGTCCGTAAGCGTCGTGAGCGTTTTGTCTGACTGAACGGCTCAGTCTCTTCCCTTTCTGGGTAGCGAGGTGGGGTTCGCTTCTCCGTACGAGCGGTCTGAGAATGAAATATGCGGCCACCATACACATTGCCATTGCCAGCAGGTAGATCCCGAGGGCGAAGTAGAGGATCGGGGCCAGGTCGATGATCATAGCGGTTTTCCTTCCTTCTTCTATCTGGAGGGCTCCGTTCTTTGCCTGTGCAAAGGGTTACGCAAACTGCATGCCAAGTGCACAGCCTACAGGGACCCCTGCGGCATGAAAATTGTGCGCCGTGAGATTCTAAACCAATAGGGCCCAAGAATTCGTAAGGATAGAAACACTGTTGCCCGAAAAGAGAGAGACCCGAGCGGTGTTCAGTCACGTTAAAAAGCCACCGCCTGGGCCGGTTGTACGTCCCACGCTTTACAACCTGTAAAGACTTCGGACATCAAGAACTCCTTCTGTCTAAGCAGACCTTATTCTCTCCGCCGATCATCCTGACTACTCTCACCGGATGAAGGAACTCCACTGCTTCCCCTTGTTTTTGAAAAGCCCAGGAAATCCACCTCTTTACCTTGTTCACTTGGAGCGGGACAGGTGGTGTTTTGGCCTGAAAAACATGAATCGCAAAAGGCCGAACGCTTTCCGTTGTATCGTCTTCATTTCTCGTCCTGGCATGCTGATTGAAGTATTCACGGTATGGAGAAGATGAAAGGAGCAGTGCCGGTCACAAAGCGGGGAGGCCAGATCATGACTGACGATGAGAAGGGTGCCAAGACCGTTCCCCGGCAACCCATGCCAGAGCAGGCGCCGCACGAGAGAGCGCATAACTTCGGTGAAGTCGCCCTGGGTTATACCGAGGATCTGGCGTGTGAGGAGGCGGCGAGGTGTCTTCAGTGCAAGAAGCCCAAGTGCATCCAGGCGTGCCCCGTAGAGGTCGACATACCGAACTTCATAACCAAAATCCGGGACAAGGATTTCCTCGGGGCGGCGCGCATGGTCAAAGAAAAGAACTCCCTGCCTGCCATCGCCGGCCGTGTCTGTCCGCAGGAGAGTCAGTGCGAATCCACATGCATCCTGGGGAAAAAGGGGCAGCCCTGTGCGATCGGTAGGCTGGAGCGATTCGTGGCGGACTATGAGCGGAACACGGGCAAGGTCCAGCTTCCGAAGATACGTCCCGACACCGGGATTCGGGTGGGTGTGATCGGGTCCGGTCCTGCGGGACTCACTCTGGCAGGAGAACTCGTCAAGCATGGTTTCGCCGTGACCGTGTTTGAGGCCCTCCACGAACTGGGCGGCGTGCTGGTTTACGGCATCCCGGAGTTTCGTCTTCCCAAGGAGATCGTCAGGGCCGAGGTCGACTACCTCCGACGGCTTGGGGTGGAGTTCAAGGTGAACTACGTGATCGGGAAGATCGCAACCGTGGACCACTTTCTCCAAAACGGGTTCGACGCTATCTTCATTGGCACAGGGGCCGGCGCTCCTCAGTTCCTGAACATACCGGGGGAGAATCTCTGCGGAGTGTACAGTGCCAACGAGTATCTTACCCGAAGCAACCTCATGAAGGCCTACCGCTTTCCTGAATACGACACGCCGATAGCCCGAGGCAAGAAGGTGGCGGTTTTTGGGGGCGGAAACGTGGCCATGGATTCCGCTCGAACCGCCCTTCGCCTGGGGGCAGAGGAGGTGACCATCATCTATCGTAGAACAAAAGAGGAGATACCCGCCCGCGCCGAAGAACTCCATCATGCCGAGGAGGAAGGGGTGAAATTCAGCCTCCTGACCGCGCCCCTGGCCTTCCTTGGAAACGAAGCGGGATGGGTGGAGGCGGTCCGATGTAACCCCATGCGACTGGGCGAACCGGATGCTTCCGGCAGGAGACGGCCGATCTTCATCGAAGGGGCGACCTTTGATGTCGAAATCGACGCCGCAATCATTGCCATCGGAAACCGGTCCAATCCACTCGTGCCCAGCACCACAGCAGAACTGGAAGTGAACCGCTGGGGGAACATCGTGGCGGATCCGGATACGGGCAGAACATCCCGGGATCGAATATGGGCGGGTGGCGATATTGTCACCGGGGCTGCTACGGTCATCCAGGCGATGGGGGCGGGAAGAAAGGCGGCATTGGATGTCCTGAAGTACTTCGGCCGTGCCGAGGCCAGTACGGTGGCAGAGGTGGCCTGATCCCTGCCGGTGGGCAACGCTGTTCCTTTTGTAGGGCCCTGGATCTGGAATACACGCGAAGGGGGAGCCTTCTCAACTCACCTCAACTGACCACCCAAACAGCGCTTTGTTTTGCCATTTGAAGGACCTTGTTGCTGACTCTACCCATGATGATTATGATCCTTAATCATTTGTCTTGGCACGGACATTGCTCAACCCCATCATAAAACCACATCCAGTTATCAATGGGAGAATTCTCCTATGAGAAAGGATATCAAACGAGTCCTATTGGCAGTGGATGGTTCAAATCAAGCAATGGATGCTGTTCGCTATGTCA
>JAUWSZ010000405.1 GCA_030609865.1 bacterium
CGACACCTGTTTTGATGGAGCCTGTATAGGCGGCCCGCCGCCGGATGCCGACTCGGACGGCTACGTGAGCGATGCCTGCCCCACTGGGAACGATTGCCTCGATTCGAACCCGAACGTCAATCCGGGCACGACAGAAGGGCCCGCAACGCACCCTACATGCTCGGACACGTTAGACAACGACTGCGATGGGTTGACGGATGCTGCCGAGGATCCCGGCTGCGCGTGATCCCGTCGTGTGGAGGGTCATTCCCTACAGGTTTTTTCGCATTACGGCCCAATTTCCATCGTTGCATATCTCGCAGTTCGCGCCATCTCCGAAGAACGCCGTTCGTGCGTCTTCATGACCGAGAAGCTCCGCGCAGGACCAATCCGGTCAGGATTCGTTCCTCCTTCGTATTTGCCAAGTTTTTTCACTCGTGATATAGACCTGGGACCTCAACCTGAATGGACATGCACGGGAGTGATGGTTATGGCGATTGCGGACGATCCCGGACTGGTCTCCTACCTGGCGCAGAAGCTCGGGGGAGACGATTTGACGATCAAGGACGTGTGGCAGAACACCGAGGGCTGGTCGATGGAGACGTTCAGCCTGACCGTGGAGTACACTAAAGACGGCACCCGGGTCGATCAGGAGATCATTCTCCGCCGGCAGCCCGTGAGCGGTCTCCTCGAACCCTACGACGTCTCCATCGAGTACCGGATCGTCGCCGCCCTCCAGGACACGGGGGTGATCATTCCGAAGACCTTCTGGTACGAGCCCGACCCCGCGGTCTTCGAGCGGCCCTTCTATGCCATGAAAAAGGTAGCCGGTGAGGTCCACTTCCTGACGCAAGTACCGGACCCCGACTATCGGCTGATCCCGGACGATCAGGAACGGGCCAGCCTGGCCGAGGACTTCATCGCCAACCTCGTGCACATCCACGCCTGCGACTGGCGGTCCCTGGGGCTGGATTTCCTGGGCGACCCGGGGCCGGGCAAGGGCTCAGCCTTGAGGCAGATCGAATACTGGGGCGCGGTAATCGAGCGGGCCGGATTCCGGGCGAAACCGCTCGTGACGCTCACCGTCAACTGGCTCAGGAACAACGCCCCGGAAACCGACACGGTCCGGCTTGTCCACGGGGATTACCGTACCGGGAACTTCATCTACAAGGACAAGCGCATCCGCGCGATCCTGGATTGGGAGATGACCCACCTCGGGGATCCTCACGAGGACCTTGTGTACGTATTGGGATCGCTCTGGCGCTCCCCCGAGCCGACCAACTGGGTCTGTCATCTCCTCCCGGAGGAAGAGTTCCTGGAAAGGTACGAGGACCAGTCCGGTTTGAAGGTAGACAAACAGAAGCTGGAGTATTTCCAGATTCTCCTCGACCTGAAGGCGGTCGGAATCATGACCACCGCGGCCAACGCGTTCGCCCAGAACAAGACCCCGGATCTCAAGCCCGGCGCCTTCGGCACCCTTCTCGATCTTGCTTACGCGGGTCTTGCCCAGCATCTGGATGGGGGACTGAAGATATGATGGACACACCTTTCACGCGCATTGTCGAAGGGCTCAACCACACCCTGGAAAACGTGATCGCTCCTGAGATCGAATCAACGATCGTGCGCGGCCAGTTGTTTGCCGTCGTGGAGATCCTGAACCAGATTCAGGGACGATTCGACTACAGGCACGATTTGATGGTCCAGGAAATCCAAGTCGGCAAGCAGATGCTGGCCACACTGATCGAGGCCTTCGAGGAAGCCGGGGACGAGACGCCCGGGGAGATCTCGACCGCCACCGAAGAGGTCGATTTGTTGGGGATGAGCGGCGAGCAGCTGCGAGAGGCGAGAAACCGGGTGGAAGCAGCGGTCAGCGCCGCCCTCGATCTGTTGGACGCCCACCGGTCAGGAATCGCTCAAGCCCAGAAGGTGGAGAAGACCGTACTGGGGCAACTCGGGCAGAATATCCTTCGCAATATGATGCTGTTTCGCCGTCAGCGGTTCGACAAAATCTCACAGAGAGTCCAGGAGGAATAACACGCATGTCTACAGTGCCGCCACAGGACGAATTCGTCCACAAGGATTACCCTCGCAACGAGGAAAAGGCCTGGAAAGAGAACTGGTACTTCAACTTCATCGACCGGGAGAACAACGCCTGGGGCATCAACCACATCTCCCTCGAGCGTCACAAGCAAAGTGCCCGCTTCGCCGCCTTCCACGTCGTCGACGACGAGATCCTGATGTACATGAACTACATCCCCCTCACCGAGGATTTTTCAGAGTTGGCGGATGGAAAGCTTCGGGTGGATTTCGTCGAGCCGCACAAGAAGTTCCACCTGACCTTTGACGGACCGAACCATTCCGTTGACCTCACCTACCTTGCCCGGTTCGATGTGTTCGATTACATGCCCAAGGGCGAGAAGGCACCCCAGGGGGACAAGAAGAGCCTGGCGATCAACCACTACGAGCAGGCCTTGACCGTAAGCGGTACGCTTACCAAGGATGGCGTATCGAGGCCTATCGAGTGCCTCGGCCACAGGGACCACTCGTGGGGATACCGAGACGAAACGAACATCGCCGGGTGGAACTGGATCGCGGTGCAGTTTCCGGACAAGACCATCAATGTCTCGCAGGTACGCATCGGCGGGATGAAGCCCATAAGCCGGGGATTCGTCTCGGAGGCGAGCGGCAACACCGGAATTCTGAAGGCCAACATCGTTTCCACCGAGCGAAACGAGGACGGTATTCCCCTAAGCTCGGTCTTTGAGATGGTCGACGAGAGCGGCAGGGCCTGGACGCTGACCTCCCAGAGGTTCTCCGGGCTCGTCCTCCCCATGAACGAGAAGGGAACGAATGTGGTCGTGTACGAGAACTTCTCCGACTACACCCTTGCCGAAACCGGCGAACAGGGGATCGGGATAGACGAATATCTGGATAACCCGGGATAGCCCAACAGCGAACCTTTTGGTTATAGAAAGATATTCTTGTAGAGGCCGATCAGCAGGTAGTGCAGGCCGACCCCTTGTCCCCATACCAGCACGAGGTAGATCCCCAGGATTCCCGAGACGCAGGCGAGCACCGCAAAGGGTGAGAGCGCCCTCGTGTCTCCTTGTCCCGCCCTTCTCAGGTTCAACCGGCAGAAGAAGTCGCAAATGCCCATGATCAGGAACTGCCCGGCCACCGTTCCTATGGAGAGGATGTTCACCCCGTAAAACAGGGACTCGGTCAGCGTGAACGTCTGGCCCACGTTGTACATCTCGATCCCGTTCCAGACCAGGGGGGTCAGGAGACAACCGATGACCCGCTCTTGCAGGGAGGCGCCCCGGACAAAGCTCAAGGGGTAGATCAGGAACGAGCCGAACCCGATGCTCAGGAACATCACGATCCCGGACAGGGTGGCCACGGTCGCCGAGGAGTTGAAATAGATGATCCTCGACAGGATCATCGCGACCAGAACGATCGATGTGGGCACGACAATCCGCTGAGAGAAATCACGCTTCTGCATCCATCCCTCCTCTTCCACTCTTCAGGGACTCGAGCGTCTCTTTAAGCTCGGCAGCCTGTGCTCTTCCTTCGGCCGTGTTCATCAGGTTCTCTTCCTGCAGGGGATCCTTCCGCATATCGTAGAGTTCCGGGCTCCGCCTGCCTTCGTACTCGATGTACATGTACCTCTCCGTTCGGACGCCCTGGGTTGGGGGGATCCTGTACGGGAAATCCTTGAAATACTCGTACAGAAATGCCTTTCTCCCGGGCGCGGAAGCAGAGCGCAGGATCGGGAGGAAGCTCGCTCCTTCCATGTCCTCCGGAACCGGAACACCGCCAACCTCCAGGAAGGTCGGGGCCACGTCAATGTTCAGGACCATCTGATCCGCCCTCCTTCCTGCGTCAGGAACCGTCCCCGGATACCGGACGATGAAGGGGACCCGGATCGAATCATCGTAGGGCCATCTGCCCGTACCGAACAGCTTGTGCTCACACCAGAAGAAACCGTTGTCCCCGGCAAAGACGACCAGGGTGTTGTCCGCCATGCCGAGCGCATCCAACCGGTCCAGGAGGCGTCCGAGTTGCTCGTCCAGCGCGACAATCGTGCGGCAGTAGTTCCTGTACAGTTCGGATGCAAAGCCCTGATTCGTTCCTTCGAACA
>JAUWSZ010000157.1 GCA_030609865.1 bacterium
CCCTTTTCGAAGTCCTCCTGACCATAGCGAAAAATCTCAAAAGCTCTCCGGTTCACGAAGGTGAGCCTTCCGGCTGTGTCCATCTCGTACACGACCTCAGGCAGGAGTTCGGCCAACTCCCTGAAGCGTCGTTCGCTGTCCCGCAACGAATCTTCGGCACGTTTCCGTTCGGTGACGTCCGTACAGATCTGATCGTCGGTCATGGGGTACCCTTCGAGTAAGCCCGCACCGTGGGAATCTTCTAACCTTTGTCGACTTCTTATCGGAGGACTGGGGCCTCTACATTATCGAGTAGACCCAAATTTGGTCAGAATATCGTTATGAATAGGGCGCTTGCACAACGATGTCGTGGGTGGAGGCCCGAAACGGTTCCAATCCGGACGGGCGCAAGATATGATAGGTCGGCGGGAAGGGAAACGACGTCCACCTCAAGAACAGGAGCATTGTATGACTTCAGAAGCGACGGACTTCCTCCTTATCGACGAGATGCTGACCGAGGAAGAACGGATGGTGCGCGATACGGTCCGCGGATTCGTGGACGACCGGGTGATGCCGACCATCGCCGACTGTTTCGAGCAGGCCGAGTTCCCGATGCACCTCGTAAGGGAGATGGGGGAGATGGGGATCATCGGGGCAACCCTGCCGGAAGAATACGGCTGCCCGGGCTCCAGCTACGTCGTCTACGGGCTGATCCAGCAGGAGCTCGAACGGGGCGACAGCGGCATTCGAAGCTTCAACTCGGTGCAGAGTTCCCTGGTCATGGTTCCGATCCACGCATTTGGCTCCGAGGAGCAGAAGCAGCACTGGCTCCCCGGGCTAGCCAGGGGAGAGAAGATCGGATGTTTCGGCCTCACCGAGGCGGACCACGGATCCGACCCCGGAGGGATGACGACCCGTGCGGTCAAGGACGGGGAGTCTTATGTGCTAAACGGTTCCAAGATGTGGATCACGAACGGAAACATCGCGGACGTGGCCGTGGTCTGGGCCAAGCTCGACGGCGAGGTGAAGGGCTTCCTCGTGGAAAAGGGCACGCCCGGTTTTACGGTGAATCTCATCAAGCACAAGATGTCCCTTCGTGCGTCCGTCACCTCGGAACTGGTGTTCGAGGACTGCAGGATCCCGGCGGAGAACCTCCTCGCCAAGTCGGGCGGGCTTCAATCTCCTCTTGCCTGTCTCGACAAGGCACGCTACGGGATCGCCTGGGGTGCGATCGGCTCGGCCATGGCCTGCTACGAGGCCTCGGTCAAGTATGCCAAGGAACGCACGCAGTTCGACAAACCGATCGGCTCCTTCCAGCTCGTTCAGCGGAAGCTCGCCCTCATGCTCACCGAGATCACCCTGGCGCAGCTGTTGAACCTGCGCGTCGGCAGGCTCAAGGACGAAGGGAAGGACAGGCATCAGCACACGTCCATGGCAAAGATGAACGCCACAAGCAAGGCCCTCGAGATCGCCCGCATGGCTCGCGACCTGCACGGTGCGAACGGCATATCGCTCGAGTACCCGATCATCCGGCACATGAACAACCTGGAGTCGGTGCACACCTACGAAGGCACCTATGACATCCACCTTCTCATCCTGGGCCAGGAGATTACGGGCATCCCCGCGTTCCGTTGAGGCCCTGCAGAGAAACACACTAATTGAAAATACTAAACCACCGGCTCTGCCGGTGGTCAGCTGAGTCTTGTTTTATGCCTGGGGGTCCTCCCCCCAGGTGATCCACTGCACGAATTCGTGAATGGCGTTCGCGGCCGTCCGGCCCGCACCCGCTGCCAGGATGACGGTGGCGGCTCCGGTCACGATGTCGCCACCCGCAAAGATTCCCCGGCAGTTGGTTCTGCCGGTCGCCTCCTCGATGACGATATTGCCCCAGCGATTGGTATCGAGCTCCGGCATGCTCCTGGTCAGGATCGGGTTCGAGTCGTTTCCGATGGCCACGATGGCCGTATCGATCTCCGTGACGAACTCACCCCCCTCGATCGGGACGGGCCTCCGCCTCCCGCTCTCATCCGGCTCCCCCAACTCCATTCGCTGGCTCCTCAGTGCCTTCAGCCTCCCTTTCTCATCGCCCACGAATTCGAGGGGAGCGGTCAGGAACTGCCAGTTGATCCCTTCCTCGTCTGCGTGATGCATTTCTTCCTTGCGCGCCGGCATCTCTTCCCGAGAGCGGCGGTAGAAGAGCAGCACCTCTTCCCCGCCCAGTCGCAGCGCGGTGCGCGCTGCGTCCATGGCCACGTTCCCCCCTCCGAAAACGGCCACTCTCTTGCCATGCGCGATCGGGGTGTCCGCCTCCTGGAAATCGTATGCCCGCATCAGATTCGAACGGGTGAGGTATTCGTTGGCCGAGTAGACTCCATTCAGGTTCTCGCCCGGGATGTCAAGAAACCTCGGCAGACCCGCACCCGTGCCGATATAGACCGCGCGGTAGCCGTCGGCAAACAACTCGGGGATCGTGACGGAGGCGCCGACAAGGATGTTGCATCTGATCTCGACGCCCAGCGATGTCAAGTAGTTGAGCTCCCTCTGGACGATCGCCTTGGGAAGACGAAACTCCGGGATTCCGTACGCCAGCACGCCGCCCGCCTTGTGCAGAGCCTCGAAGACGGTGACGCGGTACCCCTTCTTTGCGAGATCGGATGCCACGGTGAGCCCTGCGGGCCCGGAGCCTATGACGGCAATCTTGTGTCCGCTTTTGGGCGCCATCTCGACGGCGATCCCGTCCGGGTGGTCTGCCTCGTAGTCTGCTGCAAATCGCTCGAGATTCCCGATCCCGATCGGGTCCCCTTTCTTCCCGACCACGCAGAGGGCCTCGCATTGTTCCTCCTGAGGACAGACACGGCCACAGACAGCAGGGAGTGAATTCTTTTTCTTGATCAGACGAGCCGCATCATTGAACTGCCCCTTCTTGATCCGCTTGATGAACCCGGGGATGTCGATGCCCACGGGGCAGCCTTTCACGCACTGCGGTCCTCTGCACATCAGGCACCGTGAGGCCTCCTCGAGCGCCTCTTCCCCTGTGTAGCCCAGGTTGACCTCGAGGAAGTTCTTGCCACGGACCTCCGGGCCTTGTGCTCGCATGGGGACGCGGGTGCTTTGCTTCTGCGGCATGGTACGACGTCCTCCTACTCCGGCTTCCTCTGCTGAAGACCGATTCTGCAGGGGGGGTGAGATGATTCGTCCACCGCGTTCTTCTCCTGGTCCCGGTACATCCCCTGCCTCGCCATGAGGAGCTCGAAATCCACCTGATGGCCGTCGAATTCAGGACCGTCCACGCAGGCAAAATAGGTCTTCCCGCCCACGGAGACGCGGCACCCTCCGCACATCCCCGTTCCGTCGATCATGATCGAGTTCAGGCTGACAACGGTCTTGACGCCGAAGGGGCGAGTGGTTTCCGCCACAGACTTCATCATGATGGCGGGGCCGATGGCCAGACAAAGATCGATCTCCTTGTTTGTTTCCAGCAGCTCCCGGAGGGGTGCCGTCACCATGGCCTGTCGACCGTAGCTGCCGTCGTCCGTGCAGATGATCAGCTCATCGCTGATGGCGCGCATCTTCTCCTCGTAGATCAGCAGGTCCCCCGTGCGGGCCCCGATGATGCTCGTCACCCGGGCTCCGTTCTGCTTGCACCCTCGCGCGATCGGGAAGACCGGGGCCACGCCGACGCCTCCCCCGACCGCTACGACCCCCTTCCATCCGGTGATGTCACTGGCATGGCCGAGGGGCCCGACGATCGCGTGCAGGCACTCTCCTGCTTCCATCGCACCGAGCTGGACCGTGGATTTGCCGACCTCCTGGAAGACGATTTCAACGATGTCTCTTTCTCGATCGAAATCCGCGATGGTCAATGGAATTCTCTCACCGTTCTCGTGGACCATGACGATCAGAAACTGGCCCGGCTGGCAGTGCTTCGTAATCAATGGGGCGTACAGCGTGAAGACCTTGATGCGTTCAGCGACCTGCTTTTTTTGGATGATTTCGTAAGTTTTCATCTTCCTGCCCCTGGTTTGCTGCCCTGGTTTGGGTTGATTTCAGCCCGCGAAATGCTCGAGGGCCTCTTCCGCCTCCCGCCTCACGATGTAGGCCGTGTCCCAGGAGTAGGTTTCATGCCGACCCAGAACTTGTCGGATTCGCTCTTGTGTCTTCTCCCGAGTTTGCGGGTCGAGCAGACCTCGGCCCTCCATCTTCCCCAGTCCTCGGACGCCTTTGGCTCGGATTCCGGGGCTCGAATCACGCGTGGCCGCCATCAGCGCTTCGAAGGCCTTTTCCCTCTGGTCCGGGGAGAAGCAGGAGGGGGGTAAATGCTGCACGAGCTTGCCGAGGGCTCGTACGGCCGTGTCGCGCACCTCTTTTGCCGGGTTCTCACAGAGTCCGACGATCAGGGGGAAGCCTTTCAAGACCGACTCGTCCCGGATCTTCGAGAGGGCATAGATCGCCCCGACGAGCAGATGGTTCTCCTCTGAGCCTTCACAGGCCTCGACGATCGGGTTGATCGACTCGGCACCAAGGGCGGCAAGCACCCGGGCAAAGCAAAGGAGTGCCTTGAAGTCCGTGCCCTGCATCTCCTGCAAATGGTACGGTATGAGTTCAGGCCCCATCCCGGCCACCACCTTCACCGCCATGTCCACCACGGTGGTGAACTCGGGCATGTCAACCGTATCGATGTAGAACAGGCTGGAAACGGCCGAGGCAAGCATTCGGCGGGCGTCGTTGTCGAGCTTCGGGATCGACCGATTCAATTCGATGAGGGCCTCGAGAATCGTGTGCGCGTCATGGCTGCGCAACTTTTCGAAGATTGCTTCCACCTGAATATCGCCCATGGCATCCTCTCTGTCTTGTGGTAACAAACCTGCAAGGGGTGGCCTTTTGACTGCCCGTATTCGCGTGCGAGCACCCGCCCCTAAGCCAGCTTCGATGATACCTCATACCGAAGGAATTCGCACTAGGAGGCGCCCCTGGATTTCTCTTGAAAGGTTCACTAGTCTATCAGAAGGCTTCTGAGACAGAGCGGATCCCCTTGTGCCGGAGTCGCAAGGCCCTGTCTTGCGGGCAGGCAGGTATTAGGTTTTAGGTATTAGCCCACCCCTCTCCCCCATGGCGCGCATTCTGACGGGGGGGGTGGCTAGGAGCTAATACCTAATACCTAACTGCTAATACCTGTTGTCAAACAGTGATGGCAGATGAATTGCCAGAAATTGGGACTAAACTTATGAGTCGCCGCGTTAGCGTTGTCGCCACCATTGGGCTGCCTGACCCTGGTGAGAGCCGTCGACCCCGGTTCGCTCCGACCGGCCTCCGTAAAGGCGCAAGAAATCATCCGCAGACATCCAGAAGTCACTGCGGCGGAGTCCACGCAGGTTCGGGTGGTTCCCGTTCGCAAAGGCCCACATGAGAAACCACGCGTACACTTCTTCCCAGAACTCCATGAACCGACCCCGCGGGTTCTGGTGTTGTTTTATCGTGAAGCCCAGTCGGATGAAGATCCTTTCCAACGCCGACCCGTCTCCCGCGGCGAAGAGGGGCGTCACCCCGCCCACAGCCTGGACGCCGGCCAGCCTCGGGTTCTTTTTCATCGCGTCGGCCATCAGCCGTGCGGAGGAGGCCACCATCCTTCGAAACTTCACAGCCCACGAGAGGGTGGGCCCTGTTGGAGCCATGGGAGGGATGTTCTCGTTCCAGAAGTGAACCTCGAGCACCTTTGTGCCGGCAGGGATTTCACCGTCCGGGCCGGGGAGGGGGTACTTCGACACGCCGATGCTTACGCGGAAGACACAATCCGGGTCGTCGCAGAACTCGAACACGCCATTACACTTACGAAGGAGCCAGTCAATGGCGTGGATGATGGATCGCATGATTGAGGCGCCTTTGAGAAAGTGTGGAGTGGCCGTATCCCAATAAGTATATAGGTCTACTGAGAAGGGTCAAACTGCGAGCCATGCCGGGAGGGTCGGAAAATCTCCGACGAAAGAATCGCGAGCAGAGAGGACCATGGCCAAGGAAATCGTATTCATCGCGGATGATCTTGGGTTGAGCGATCGGGTCAACGAGGCGATCTTCCACGCTCATCGATGCGGTGCTCTGACCGGTGCCTGCTTGATGATCGGACAGCCGGGCAGCCGGGCAGCGGTGTCGCTGGCCCGCGAGCATCCGAGCCTGGAGGTAGGCTGGCACATGCACCTGACAGACAGCCGGCCCCTGACGCGATCCGAATGGCCGTGGGGTCGGTCGCCGGCCAGGGCCGGGTTCGCCATCGGGCTCTCTGCCAGGATGCGGGATCTGGCGCGGCACGAGATCGAGTGCCAGTGGGAAGCGTACCAGGAAACGGGTCTGCCCTGCCGCTTCGTCAACGCCCATCACCACCTTCACGTACACCCATGGGTTCGCAGGGTGCTGATGGAAACGCTGCC
>JAUWSZ010000181.1 GCA_030609865.1 bacterium
CCCACCGAGGACCGAACGTTCCGCCTCGAGGTTCTGTGGAGGCACCCGTTCCAGAAAGCCCATACCCCGTATTCCTCAATCGAGTGGGATCCTGATCAATCCTTGACGACCCAGACCTTGATGTTTCCTGTCACGTCCGCGTGGAGCTTCACAGGCACGGTGTACACCCCGAGCTTCTTGAGCGGTTCTTCGAGCAAGATACGCTTTCGGTCGATCGAGACACCTTCCTCTCTGAGGGCCTCCTCGATATCCCGGGAGGTCACGGAACCGTAAAGCTTCTCATCTTCTCCGGTCTTCCTCGAGATCGTACAGGAGACGGAATCCAGGCTCCCTGCCACCTCCTGGGCATCCTTCTTTTGTCTGTCCATCCTTGCCTGAATGAGCTTCTTCTGATGCTCCTGCTCTTTCAGGTTCTTCGTGGATGCCTTGACGGCCAGCCCGCGTGGCATTAGGTAGTTCCTGCCGTATCCACCGGCCACCTCCACGATCTCGCCGATCTTACCCAGATTCTCTACATCTTCTCGTAATATCAGCTTCACGCTAGATCTCCATGTTCGTATAGGGCATCAACGCCAGGTGTCGTGCCCGTTTGACGGCCAACGTGATCTTCCGCTGATGCTTTGCGCAGTTACCGGAGATCCTCCTCGGGATGATCTTCCCCCGTTCCGTGATGAAATACCGTAGCTGTCTGGGGTCCTTGTAGTTGATCTGAAGCGTTGCGTCCGCACAGAACCGACATACCTTCTTCCTAACATAAAGCCTTCTCTTTGTTTTTCGAACTTCCTTTCGACCGATCATGCTTCTTTCCCTCTCCCCGACGGGTGGATCGCTATCCTTCTGTCTTCTTCTCGTCTTGAGCCTCTTCCTCGGCTTCTTCCTGCGAATCCGTCTCCGGACTCGACGCCTCTTCCTGGACCCCATCCGCCTCTTCCGCGACTTCTTCCTCCGGGTCCGTCTCCGGGCTCGACGCCTCTTCCGTCTCCGTCGCTTCCGCCGTGGACTCCTCGGACAAGGCGGCTTCCTCTGCCTCCGACGCCGCTCGCGCTGAGGCAGCCTCCTTCTCCGCGGCCTCCTTCTCAGCAGCCTCTTTCTCCGCGGCCTCTTTCTCCGCGGCCTCCTTCTCAGCAGCCTCTTTTGCGGCAACCTCCTTTGCGGCAGCCTCCTTTGCGGCAACCTCCTTTGCGGCAACCTCTTTCGCGGCAGCCTTGTCCTTTTCTTCTGCCTGCTCTTTCTTGGCAGCTTCCAGGTCTACGCGATCATCCGTCTTCACCGTGAGGAAGCGATAGACGTCCTCGAGCATCCTCATGTGCCTTTCCAACTCGGCAACAATCTGGGCCGTTCCTACGAAGTCGAGCAGAAAGAAATGACCTTTCGGCTGATTCTTCACCGGGTAGGCCAGCCTGCGGACGCCCCAATCCTCCCTCTTGATGCGGATCCCTCCGCCCTTCTCCACGACCCCGTCCAACCGGTCGAGGATTCCCTTCTTCTTGCCTTCATCCGAATCGGATGGAAGGATGAAGACCGTTTCGTATCTCCGATTCCTCATTTTCCCTCCTTCTGGTCAATTGGCCCCGCACTGCACGGAGGCTGTCCGCAGACGGCCCCGGGTGGGAGCAAGGGGGTTCGAGTTACCCATCCAGAAACTTGCCGTTGCCCAAACTATGGAATCTACCAGCCTTGCGCCGGATTTACAACCTCTCGTAAATGCGGCTTGCGCCGCAAGGGTTCAGGGGTCGGGGGTCAGGAACTTCACTGAAACCGTATCTTGACGATGTCCCCGTCCCGGACCGAGTAGTCTCTGCCCTCCACATGCGTGAGACCCTGCTGGTGAACCTCCTCGTCGGACCCGGCGCAACGAAAATCCTCGAAGTGCATAACCTCCGCTTTGATGAACCCTCGCTGCATATCGGAATGGATCTTGCCCGCGGCCTGCACCACGGTCTCCCCTCGCTGGAGGGTCCAGGCGCGGACCTCTGTTCCCACGACCGTGTAGAACGTGATCAGGTCCAGGAGCCGGTAGCCTTCCTCGACCAGGCGCTCAAGCCCGGAAGGGCCCCACTCCATCTCTTCCCGGAAACGCTCTCGTTCGGCCGGGTCCAGGTCCATGACTTCCTTCTCCACCGCAGCGCCCAAGGGGAGAAACACGCAGTCCACGTCTTGAACCTTTTCCCGCACCTCTGCCAGGAGCTCCTCCTGCCGGGGAATCTGCTCTTCCCCGAGGTTGAGGACGTACAGGACGGGTCGGTCTGTCAGGAAGCCCCACTCCTTGGTTCGCCCCGCAAGCATCCTCCCTGCACCGACCGACTGTCTCAAAGGGATACCCTGATTCAAAGATTCCAGGATCCGTTCCAGCGCCTCCAACTCCTGCCGGGCCTCTTTCTGGCCCACCCTGGCCAGCCTCTCTGCCTTCTCCTTGCGCCTTTCAGCCACCTCGATGTCGGCGAGAACAAGCTCGGTCTGTACGATCTGAATGTCCCGGACCGGGTCCGGCCTGCCTGTCACATGGACGATCTCGGGGTCTTCGAACAACCGCACCACATGGACCACCGCATCCACCGCCCGTAAGTGGCCCAGAAAGGCGTTGCCGAGGCCCTCTCCCTGACTCGCTCCTTCCACGAGGCCCGCCACGTCCAGGAACTCGAGCTTGGTAGGCGTGAGCTTCTCGGGGCTCAACCTCTCTCCCAGAATCGCGAGCCGCTTGTCCGGGACAGCCACCCGGCCCCGGTTCGGCTCCACCGTGCAAAAAGGATAGTTCGAGGCCTCTGCGCACCCTCCTGCGAGCGCGTTGAATACCGTCGACTTGCCCACGTTCGGCAGTCCGACTATTCCGCAGGTGAAGCCCATCGAACCCTGCCTTGCTCTCTCCAGGCATACAAAAAAACTCGCCAGAGGCCGTTCCCGGCCCCTGGCGAGCCTTGCTATCTTTCGTTCGTTCCCCCTGTGGCCGTTAATCGACAGCCTCCTAGAGGAGGGGTGCGATCACCAGGGATACAACCGACATCAGCTTGATCACGATGTTCATCGACGGCCCGGAGGTGTCCTTGAAAGGATCGCCCACGGTGTCCCCGATCACGGCCGCCTTGTGATTGTCGCTCCCCTTGCCGCCCAGATTGCCTGCCTCGATGTATTTCTTCGCGTTGTCCCAGGCACCGCCTCCGTTGGACATCATGAGGGCCAACAGAACGCCTGTTACGGTCGCTCCGGCCAGGGCCCCGGCCAACGCCACCGGCCCCATCCAGAAGCCGATGATCGGCGGCGCGATCACCGCGATCAGCCCGGGGACCACCATCCGCCTGAGCGCACCCTTCGTTGCAATGTCCACGCACCGATCAGAATCCGGCTTCCCGGTCCCCTCCAGCAGCCCGGGTATCTCTTTGAACTGCCTTCGGATCTCCGTGACCATGTCAGAGGCCGCCGAGCCCACCGCCAACATCGTCCGGCTGGCGATCAGGAACGGGATCATCGCCCCTATGAAGAGCCCGATCACTGTCTTCGGCTGGGTAATGTTCACCACCAGCCATTCCTTAATGGCCGTCGTGGGGATGTCAACATCCACGGCCTGTGTATACGCCGAAAACAGCGCCAGGGCGGTCAAGGCCGCGCTGCCGATCGCAAAGCCCTTGCCGATCGCTGCCGTCGTGTTCCCGAGCGCATCCAGGCTGTCGGTGATCTCCCGCGTTTCAGGCCCAAGCTCGGCCATCTCCGAAATGCCGCCCGCGTTGTCCGCAATCGGCCCGTAGGAGTCCACGCTCATCGTGATTCCCACCGTGGCCAGCATCCCTACCGCCGCGATCCCGATTCCGTAAAGCCCTGCATAGTGGTTCGCGAAGAAGATCCCCACACAGATGAATAGAACGGGCGCCACCACACTTTCCATCCCGACGGCCAGGCCCTGAATGATCAGCGTCGCGGCCCCGGTCTCCGAACTTTTCGCGATGTCACGTACCGGCTTGCCCGATGTGTAGTACTCCGTCACCAGCCCGATCACGAGCCCTACCATGCAACCCAGGGTCACCGCCAACCACACGTTGGCCCGGCCCGCCAGGTCCATCAAACCCGCTGCTGCGGCCCCCTCGCGCATCATCCCGTTCACGCCGAACAGCCAGATCCAGATCCCGGAGGCCACAATGAACAGCCCCGCTCCGATGAACATCGAGTACCGCAGCGCCGCCGCCGGGCTGTACTGCTTCAGCCAGTCGATGCTCTTGATCCCGACGAAGGAGCAGACCAGGCCGATGGCCACCATGAAGATCGGCAGACTCATGAAATAGAACGCGTTATCCCCTGCCGTCACCGCCCAGGTCGCCCCGATGGCGATCGTGGCGATGATCGAGCCCACGTAGGACTCGAAGATGTCCGCGCCCATGCCGGCCGTGTCCCCTACGCAGTCCCCCACGTTGTCCGCGATCACGCCCGGGTTCCGGGGATCGTCCTCCGGGATTCCGGCCTCCAGCTTGCCCACCAGGTCCGCTCCCACATCCGCGGCCTTCGTGTAGATCCCCCCACCAACACGGGCAAACAGTGCAATCGAACTCGCGCCCATGGCAAAGCCGTTGATGTCCTGGGTCTCGAAGAACCCGAACCAGCGGGAAAGCAGATACAGGATCGTAACCCCCAGCATCCCCAGGCTGGCCACCGTCAAGCCCATCACGGCCCCACCGTTGAAGGCCACTTCCAACGCGCTGCCCTGCCCCTCCTGGTTCGCCATCCAGGCAGTCCGGACGTTGGCCTTCGTCGCCGCCTGCATACCTACGTACCCGGCCGTCATCGAACAGCTCGCACCCAGCAGGAAGCACAACGCCGTCACCACCGAGATCTTCCACGCCAACAGCAGGAACACCACCCCGATGAACACGCACAGATACGTGTACTCCGTCTTCAAGAACGCCATCGCGCCGTCGTGGATCATGTCCGCGATCTCGCGCATCTTGTCCGTGCCCGGATCCTTCGCCTCGATGTCGCCGTAAAGCTTACGCGCGAACACGATGCCGACGGCCGCCACGACCAACACGGCCATCAACCCGGTCCCGTACATTCCCCATGTCCGAAAGAACTCCACAAACGCTTCCATGCAACTCTCCTCCTTTGCTCGGTGGTTTCCCGTCTAGCCCACGTTCGCTTCCACGTTGGAAAGCCTATTCCTCAACCGTTGCTCCTTGCTCCGCCTCTTCCCCTTCTCCCCGAATCCGGGTATTGAAAAGGTTCATGGCCCGATCGATGCCTCGCTCCAGGATACACTCCAGGGCCTCGGCTCCTCGCACCAGAAACTGCGGAAGCCTTTCTGCCTGCTCATCGGGGAAAGCCCCCAACACGTAATCCTCAGGTTGCTCACCAGCCTCCGGTCGGCCAATCCCCATCTTGACGCGTAAGAAACGGTCGGAACCGAGTTCCCAGAGGATGGATTCGATTCCTCTGTGTCCACCCGCCCCGCCCCCCTTCTTGAGCTTCATCGTCTCGAAAGGAAGGTCCATATCGTCGTGCACGACGATGACTGACTCCGTCGGCACACCCGACTCGTCGAGTATTCTGCCTACCACCTCTCCGCTTCGATTCATGTAGGTCTGCGGCTTGACGAGAAGGATCTCGGGTTCGTCCAGGACGTGTGATCCGATCGTCGCAAATCGCTTTCGTTCTTCCCACGGGCACTTCTGTCTGGACGCGAAAAGATCCAATACCAAGAATCCGATGTTGTGGCGGGTTTTCGAATAGCGGCGTCCCGGATTCCCGAGTCCAGCAATCAACCACAATCGGATCAGCTCTCTTCTTCCTTCTCTTTTTCCTCTTCCTTCCCCTCTTCTCCTTCCACCTCTTCCTCGCCCGGTTCAACCTCTTCCGGTTTCTCTTCCTCTTCCCCCACGGGAGCCGAGATAACGACGACCGGCTCCTTCGCATCGGTGAGAATACGACTCCCTTCTGGAACCTTCAGCTCCTCCACATGGACGGATTCACCCATATTCAAGTGCGCGATCTCCGCGTCCACGTATTCCGGGATTTCGCCCGGCAAGCACTCCAATTCGACCACTCGCCTCAA
>JAUWSZ010000389.1 GCA_030609865.1 bacterium
AGACGGCAGATCCTGTCTGCCCCGTCCCACGTAATCACGCTCTCCCATCTCGCGAACCCGCAGAAGATAAAGGTCGAGGAGCAGCTCCGTGGGCACCCCGTGCGGGTTGCCCACGCGAGGGGTTTGGATGGGGACGTGAATGCGCCCCCATTGAAGCGAGATGCCGGGGGCCTGTCTGAAGATGACGTCTGAGACCTTGTCTTGGGTGAGGCTGATATTGTTGTTGTAGGTTACCTCGGTCAAGAAGGAGGGATGGATTTCCAGGGAGCCGACCCTCAACGTGTTGGGTTGAAAACCGATCGCTGGGATCGGCAAGGACACCAAACCCCCAACAGTGAGCAGAGCCCAAACGAGCCAATGGGTGGAGCGGCCGAAAATACGCCGATGCAAGAACAACTCTCCTGGAAATAGACACATATTTTAGTACATTACGAAGCACATTTAAAGTATAATCTAATCGATGGAAGCGCTTCTGTCGCCCATGGAAGGGGGCAGGATGACGGTGAGTTCGTTCAGGTACTTATCGATCAGCTTGTCCCAGGTGAACTCTCTTTCTACCCTGTGTTTTCCCTCCAGCCCAAGACGAAGAGCCAGATCCCTGTCGGACCAGAGCCTGATAATTGCGTCCATCAGCTCCTTTGGGTTCTCCGGGTCCACCAGGAATCCGGTCTTTCCGTCCGCGACCACCTCGGGTGCGCCTCCGGCCCTTCCTGCGATCACGGGTTTGGCACAGGCCGAGGCCTCCAGGAAGACGATCCCGAACCCCTCTGTGGCCAGGACCCCCTCCGGGCCCTTGATGTCCCGGTTCGGCATGACGAACACGTCGCAGGCGTGGAGCAACGAGGTCCTCATCTGATCGGACACCTCTCCGGTAAACGTGACAACGTCCTCCAGCGAAAGCTCCTTCACCTTCTCCTCCAACTCGTTTTTCATGGAGCCTTTGCCCACGATAACGTAGCCAAGCTCGGGAACCCGGCCCTTGAGCCCCGCCAGGGCTTTCAGGACGGTGAGATGGCCCTTTCTGGGAAACAGGCGGGCGATGGTCAGAAGAACGAATCGTCCCTCGAGGCCGAACTGCTTCCGGGTCTGTTCCAGGCGCTGCCCTTCATCTGCATCCAGCTCGAAGTGTTCCGGCCGGACACCGTTGTGTACGACCCGGAGCCTTTCCGCAGACACCTGGCACCTCAGCAGACAATCGGCCGTATGGGCGCTCACTGCAAAGACGCGGGCGGACTCGTTGAGGACCTTCTTGTACAGGAAATGCCTACTGGCAGCGGGGGAAAGGGTGGCATCCGACCCGTGCGCCGTGATGACATAGGGTATCTTCTGAATACGCGAGACCAGAAAGGCCGCAAGGGCCTCGGGCCACCAGGTGACCGCCCAGAGGATGCGATGTTGTCTTTGTCCGGGAAGGCCGCGCAGGACGCGTGCCGTGTCCCGCGCCATGGCAAGGACCTTTGGCGGCAACCGGGAGAGGAGGTAGCTCCGTGACCCTCCCCTCTTCACCAGCTCACTCATATCAAAGCTCCTGAATCGCTCCACGGCGTAGTTACGCGGGGGGGGGAGCGGCGAGCCGGTGGTGGGGTAGGTGAGAACGGACACGGAATGCCCCTTTTCCCCCAGATGATGGGCCAATTCGTGGGTGTAGGTCGCAATGCCGCCCCTCTCCGGAAGGGTTTGGCAAGCAGTGAGCAGGATGATATATAGAGGGTGCTGCAAGGGGTTTTCCTCAAAAAGCGCGGACAATTGGAGGAGGGGCTCACGGCGTCTTCCGGTCTCTTATGATATAGAGCCACGCAACCATCAGTCAAGTCTGCCCCTTCCCATTTGGCCGAAAGGGGGATCTGGGATGTCATCAAACAACCTTGCTCGGGTCAAGAAGGCCGTACGGTATGATGTACGGAATCTTGTGTATCCCTTCCTGCACCCGCGCTACTTCTTGCAGGGGATTTTCCTGTTCAACGGAAACCGAATCCTTCGACACCCCTCTGCCCGACTTCACAAGGACGGGGGGACGCTCCAGTTCGGCTGTTTCTGGGACCTCTGGAAAGGAAAAGGGGGGATCGTCCTCCATGAGGGTGCGTCCCTGCGAATCAGGGGGAACGTGGTGATCGGAGACGGGGTCATCATCGAAGTGCATGCAGGGGCCAGCCTAGAGATCGGGGCGCAAACGTTCATCAACCCCAATGCCCGGGTAATCGCCCTGGAGTCGATCCGAATCGGAGCGGACTGTGCTGTGGCGTGGGACGTACATATCATGGACGGAGACCGACACTTCTTTCTCGACGCAGGAGGAGGCCGGGAGAAGAACACGGCGGCCATCGAGATTGGCGACCATGTTTGGATCGGAGCGAGGAGCCTGATCCTGAAAGGGACCCGAATCGAGGACGGTGCGGTCATCGGTGCCGGGTCCGTGGTCTCCGGACACATAGCCGCCCGTACGGTGGTTGCCGGGAACCCGGCAGGAGTGATCCGGGAAGGGGTGCGTTGGGAGAAGTAGGCCCCCCCGCCCCGCCCCCAGCCAGGGGTTAGGGGTCAGGCCCATCCACCCCCCCGGCCCTGCGGACGCGAAGTCGTGCATGGGTGCTAATTGTAGGCCTGAGAGGAAAGCCTGTTTGTCCCTCATCTTCTCCCGGACATTTAAGCTGCTCGCTTCGTGGAAGTGGGTCCTCGGCTGCACGGCCCTCGTCCTGCTGACTCTGAATCAGACAAGACGATTCCTCGACTGGCTCGAGGAGAGAAACCTTGCGGGGTTGCAGGGCGTTTTCCTGCTGTTCGCAGGGATCGGGGGCTTCCTCCTCCTCCTCCGTCGTATTTACCGAACCCAGGGTGGACTCCCCTTGTCCACATGGTTGCGTCTTCTCGGATTCCTGGGTCTTTATCTATGCTGCGTGTTCCTGTCCACAGACCTCACGGTCGACCGGATCCATTTCGTCGAGTATGGGATCCTGGGGCTGCTCTGCTTTCATGCCGTCAGCCCCGAGCACGGACAGGCCAGACGTGTGGCCTATGCGATGGTCGCCGTCTTTGCCATCGGTTTTCTGGACGAGTCTGTTCAGGGGCTTCTGTCCAGCCGCTACTATGCCCTTCGGGATCTCGTCATTGACCTTCTCGCAGGGTTTCTTCCCATGATTGGGATCCTCTGGTTGCCTTTGTTCCCCAAAGAACCGCAGGAACGAATCGAGCCGATCCCGTCGGCGGTCTCGGAAAAGGACGGTTCTTCTCGAACCCTTCAGGCAGCGGACGCCGGCATTATCCTGTTTGCGCTGTTCCTGCTCCTTTGCGCGGTGTGGGTGGGGAGGGTCTCCTGGGATCTGGAGCCCCTCTACGGGAAATGGGAGAGAGCGAACCGCTGTGAGAAGACCGAGACGATTCGGATCGGAAGGGATGGGACCATTCTTTGGGAAGACGCTGCAGGGGGCCGGGCGAGGGGCCAATTCCGGATTCGCGGAAATCGACTCGATGGTCCTCTCCTCGAGGTGGATGTCCTGGAAGGGCAGGGGTCGGATCCCTGTGCTTGGACGACAGCGGATCGGAGGGATCGTTATTATGAAGTGGATCCCGAAAGGCTGCTGTTCAAGAAGGAGAGGGAATTTCCTTTCCGAAGGGTGGGTCCTGATTAGCTCCCTCATCCCCCTAGCCCGAACCCCCGTGGCTATTTGGGTATTAGGCGTTAGGTATTAGGTATTAGCCCGCCCCCATCCCCTCGATACGCATCCTTGCGGCGTGGAAGTGGCTGGGAGCTAATACCTAACAGCTAATACCTAACTGCTGCTTTTGAGCAGCTCCCCGATATCCGACTCGATCCTGGCGATCCGTCTGTCCCAATGGTGCTGCCTGGACTCTTCGATCCGAGCGTGCCAGAGGTTTTCTGCATCGGGCCGAATCCCTTCCTCCAGGGCAACCCCGATTTGTTCGGAGAAGCGCTGTCCCCTCCCGACGTAGACGAGAGAAGCATAGTCTTCGGTCGGCGGTACGGGGGTCGAGACGATCGGGAGGCCCGTCGTCATATACTCATACATCTTCAAGGGGTCCATCGAGAGGCTCAGGGGGGACTCCTTGTGGGGCATCAGCAAGACATCTGAAGAGCGGAGAAGGTCGGGTATCTTGCTGTGATGGACCAGTCCGCTCCATTCCAGGTTTGGGATCCTCTGAAGCTCCCTCCATTCCCGTTCCGCGGCCCGAGACATGGGGCCGACCAACCGGAAGCGGC
>JAUWSZ010000634.1 GCA_030609865.1 bacterium
CGAAGGCCTTCTCGACCCAGGTGTCTGCCCTGTATCTCCTGAGCCTGTATCTCGGAAGGATCCAGCGAAAGATCCCGGCCCGCGCCGTGGAGGGATACCTGACGGAACTGAAGAAACTCCCCCTGCTCGTGGAAGATGTCCTGTCAAGAGAAAAGGCTGTGGAGGCGATCGCCCGCAAGTACTCCCATTGCGAGGACTTCCTCTACCTCGGAAGAGGCATCCACTACCCGGTCGCCCTGGAGGGAGCGCTCAAGCTTAAAGAGATCTCCTACATCCACGCAGAAGGGTATCCGGCGGGAGAGATGAAGCACGGACCCATCGCCCTGATCGACGAGAATTGCCCCACGGTGGTGCTCCTGCCGAGGAATGAACTCTACGAGAAGGTCTTGAACAACCTGGAGGAGGTGAAGGCTCGCGACGGCAAGGTCATCGCCGTGGTAAACTACGCGGACACAGAGGCGGAAAAACTGGCGGACGACCTCCTCTACGTGCCGGAAAGCAGCCCTTATCTGAACCCGATCCTCATGACGGTCCCCTTGCAACTGCTGGCCTATCATGTGGCCGTGATCAAAGGGACAGACGTGGATCAGCCCCGAAACCTAGCGAAGAGCGTCACCGTCGAGTAATACGGCAACCACGTGCATGGACCTGGACCGAGAGCTTAACCCCCAGCAAAGAGAAGCCGTGCTTCACGAAGGTGGACCGCTGCTGGTCCTTGCCGGCGCCGGAAGCGGAAAGACCCGCGCCCTGACCTACCGTATGGCTCACCTCGTCCTCCATCGCGGCATTGCCCCCTGGAACATCCTGGCCATTACCTTCACGAACAAGGCAGCAGAGGAAATGCGCCTTCGCGTCCAGCGACTCCTGGGCACCGAGAAGACGGGGATCTGGGTCGGCACGTTTCACGCAACCTGTGCCCGGATCCTGCGGCAGCATATCGAGCGACTGGGCTATCGCACCAATTTCGTGATCTACGACACGGCCGACCAGTTGCGGGTGATCAAGTCCTCGCTGAAAAGACTGCGGGTGGACGCGAAGCAGGTCCGTCCGGTGGCGGTCCAGAACCTGCTGGACAAGGCGAAGAACCAGGCGATCGACCCGGCCCTTCTCGTTCCGCAACAGTCCCCCACGGGAAGAATCATCGAGGAAGTCGTCGCAGACTACAAGCGTCGCCTGGAGGAAGCGAATGCGCTCGATTTTGGGGACCTGATCGTCCTCGCGCTTCGCCTGTTCGATACGTGCCCCGATGTGCGGGCGAGTTACCGGGAGAAGTTCCACTCCATCCTGGTGGACGAGTACCAGGACACGAACCGGGCACAACATCTTCTGTTGCAGCAGATCTCATCGGAGGGGGGAGAACTCTGCGTCGTGGGGGACGACGACCAGTCGATCTACCGCTGGCGCGGTGCGGATGTAAACAACCTTCTGGCCTTCGAGAAGGACTTCCCGGGAACACGCGTGGTCGTCCTCGACGAAAACTACCGCTCCACACAGACCATCCTGCGTGCCGCCGATGCGGTCGCACGGGGCAATCCGAATCGAAGGGAGAAACGCCTCTGGACCCGGAACGAGGTGGGGGATCGGCTTGTCTACGAGGAGGCCATGACCCCGGACGAGGAGGCAACGTCTGTTGCCGGGGAGATCCGGAAGATGGTGGCGGAGCATGGAATCCCCTACAGGAGCATCGGGGTCTTCTTCCGCACGAATGCGCAATCCCGTCCGTTCGAAGAGAGCTTCCTCCTGCTGCGCATTCCCCACGCCGTCATCGGGTCCATGCGGTTCTATGAACGGGCGGAGGTGAAGGATCTGCTCGCCTATCTCCGCTTTCTCTACAATCCGGACGACTCGGTCAGCCTCCTCAGAATCCTGAATCAACCGCCGCGGGGTATCGGGCCCGCCACACAGGCCACCTTGCAGGCCCATGCGGACGAGCAGGGGACGAGCCTGTGGGAGGGGATCGAACATGCACTGGAGACGGGGATCCTTTCCGGGGCCTCCCGGGGCAGGCTCGAGCGTTTTCAGGGCCTGATCCGGCTGCTGAATCAAGAAGTCGAGAACCATGGGTCTCCGGAGATATTGCTGAAGACGGTAATCGCACAGACCGGGTACAAGGACTATCTCGAAGGGAAAGAGGACGGAGAGAGGCGCCTGGAGAACGTGGACGAATTCGTGCGCACGGCCGCCCAGTTCGAGACCATGGAGGAGGAGGCGCCCGGAAGGGAAACGCTCGGCGCCTTCCTGCAGAGGATCGCCCTGGTGAGCGACATCGACCAGTACGAGGACAGGGCGAACTGTGTTTCCCTGATGACCCTGCACTGCGCAAAGGGGCTGGAGTTCCCGGTCGTCTTCCTGACGGGCATGGAGGATGGAATCCTGCCCCACCAGCGGTCCTACACATCCCCCGAGGCCCTCGCCGAGGAGCGCCGTCTCTGCTACGTGGGAATGACCCGGGCAAAGAAGAAACTCTACCTGTCGCGCGCCTATTATCGATCGATCTACGGGGAGAGGCAGGAAACAAACCCGAGCCCCTTCCTCGCCTCGATCCCGCCGGATCTCATCGATGTCCGGGATGCGGACGACGGGTTCGATGAGAAAGACGATGCCGACCCCATCGGGGATGAGGCCGGGCATGGGGATTCCGTCCTGGACTATGAAGAAAGCCAGCTGGACCGGCCTCCCCTGCCCCCTATGCCCTCCTCGGGGCGGAAACAAACGTATCGCATCGGGAACAGGGTCGAACACGAGACCCTTGGAATCGGAACGGTCCGCAATGTCGAGGGGACGGGCTACAAAGAGAAGATCACCGTGCAGTTCGCCGTTGGAAAGATACGAAAGCTCATGGTGCAGGTTTCTCCGATAAAGAAGTTATCTTGATTTAGCCTGCCAGCTTTTTTAGC
>JAUWSZ010000022.1 GCA_030609865.1 bacterium
GTTCGTTCATAAGATCGGGAGCCGTCTACTTACCCGTGAACTTCGGCTCACGTTTCTCCAGGAACGCCTCCACCCCTTCCCGGTGGTCCTTGGAAAGCAAACAGATCGACTGGAGATCTGCCTCGAGTTCCAGAGCCGCATCGAGATCAGACTCCGCCCCCTTTCGGACGGCATGCTTGGCATTCCGAAGGGCCAGGGGCGGGCCCGATGCAATCGATCTAGCCACGGACAACCCTTGGTCCAAGAGAGAGGAATCCGGAACGACGCGGTTGATGAGCCCGATGCGCAAGGCTTCCTCTGCGTCGATCAGCTCGCCCGTATAGAGGATCTCCAGGGCCTTGGCAGTCCCCACGGCCCGAGGCAGCAAGTAGCTCAGCCCCATGTCCACGGACAGGGCCACCCTTCGGAAGCCGGCGCCGAACCTCGCGCTCTTGCCTGCGAGACGAAGGTCGCAGGCCAGGGCCAGGCTCAAGCCGCCACCGGCCGCCACTCCGTTGATCAGGGCAAGGGTCGGCTTTTCCATGGTTGCCAGGATCTTGACCACGCCGAAGTGTATGGCCCTGATCCTGGAGAGGTGGCGGTCCCCTTCCCATCCGAACCGGGTAGGCTGTCCCTTTACGTCGCCCCCTGCACAAAAGGCCCTTCCCGCTCCTGTCACGAGCAGGACACCGACATCGGCTCGCTCCGACAGGACCGGGAGGACGGCGGCCAGTTCTGCAAAAGTCTCGTTGTCCAGGGCGTTCAATCGTTCCGGACGATTCAACGTCAGGGTGGCGATGCTGTCTTCGATCTCTATGCGGATATTCTCGAATTCCATCATTCGACGACCACCCCTTGCGCCGAACCGACCACACACTTCTCCCCGGCCTGGTTTTCCACGAAGATGTCGGCCTGAACGATGTTCTTTCCTTCGTCGACCCGTTTCTCCGTAATCGTACCCCCCATAGTGATCGTGTGCCCCGGCCGGATGGGTGCGATGAATTTTATGCCGGCGAGGCTCCCCCCCCCGGAGATCCAGCCGGATCCCAACCAGCGATGCATCATCTCACAGAGGAAGGACAGGGCGATGTGCCCGTGGGCGATCGTACCGCCGAAACGGGTCTTCTTGGCGAACTCCGGATCCACGTGAAGGGGATTGAAATCCGTTGATACCTCGGCCCAACGGTCGATCACCTCCTGGGTGATCTTCTTTTGCAGGGAAGGGATCGAATCCCCAATAGAAATCTCATCGAACTTCATCTTTCTTATCCTCCTCCCGGGATAGCCCTGCTCCTCCGGAAGCTTACTTCGGCCAGATCGCCGTAACCCTTACGACAGCCACCTGCTCGTTCTCTGCACGCTCCGCCACCGATTCGATGGTGACAAAGTTACGCTCCTTCTTCGTGTATCGCTCCGTGACCCTTGCACGGACCTGCAAGGTATCGCCCACGTAGAAAGGGCCGAGGAACCGCATCTCCTGCTTCGCCAGGATGCCGCCCGGGGGCATCCGGTGATGCTGCAGGTACGAGAGGCGGCCGAAGATGCCCGCCAGACCGGTTGGGGCCAGGGCGGACAGCAACCCCTGTTTTCTGCAAAGATCCTCGTCGTTGTACAGCGGGTTGTCGTCGTTCGTGGCATCGATGAACTTGTCGACGAGCTCCCGCGTGATGGGGTACTCGAGCACCGGGAACTCCTTGCCCAGCGGCAGGTCTTCATACAAGAGTTCAGGAGGCTCAGCCATCATTCTTCATCCCCCGCGAAGTCTCTGGGTGGCCTTCTTGTTGATCGCTTTTCGCTTTTTGTCCACGGCCACCTTGTAGTATTTCTTTGCCGCACTCACGGACACGTACTCATCCAAGACATCTTCGAGGACCTGGTTCGGATCGCGCTCTTCAGGGGAAAAGAACCCTCCCCCTCCATTCGAGTTGATCCGGACCTCGTCCCCCATGTTGAGAATGTATCCCTTCTTCGGGTGGGGGCGGATCTTCTCGTTGATGATCAGCTGGGCCGCACCGCCTGCCATGCCACCCTGGAACCCCAGCGGCGGATTCTTGATCCTCTCCTGCATACAATGGAAGACGGCCGGCTTCCGGCTCTCCACCTTGACGATGATCGACTGTCCGAGCCCGCCCCTGAATTTCCCAGGCCCGCCGGAGTCCTGGATCATCTCCCGCTTCTTCACAAAGAGCGGAAACTCTGTTTCGATGATCTCGATCGGAATATCGGAGATGACAAAGGGGAACAGGGTCGTGGGGCTGTCCATGTTCTGCCTCGCCCCCATCCCGCCGAGGCATGTGGTGATGGCGAAGATCTGATCCCCCTTCTCGTTCTCGGAGATCACCCCGAAGTTGGAGACCGCTGCCGAGTCGGCAACCACGTCCTTCCATCCCGCCTTCTCCAGGCACCCGAACACGGCCGAAGGGATATAGAAGCCGGTCAGGTGTCTCGCCATGACCGCGGCCGGGTGGGCGGCGTTCATGATGCACCCTTCCGGGGCAATCTGTTCGATCGGCCGGTAGCTCCCTTCGTTGTCCCTCACGTGCGGCCAGATCGCGCACATCAGACACTGGTGGGCCAGTGCGAGGGTGTGGTGATAGACGAGGTTGATGCCGTACATGTTCTGCTCCGAGCTTCCGGACCAGTCCAGGACGATGTCCGACCCCTTCACCGTCATCTTCAGGGCGATCTTGATCGGCTCGGCAGCATCGTACCCGTCGGTGAACACCTCGTGGTAGTATTCGCCGTCCGGAACCGCCTCGATCGCCTTCCGGGTCGCCTCTTCCGTCTTGGAGATCATCACCTCGGCAAGGTCGTCGAGCGTCTCCATCTCGAACTCTTCGAGCACGGCTGCAATCTTCTGGGCCGCATTCTGCGCCGAGGCCATCTGGGCCCGTATGTCCGAGAGCACAACCTCTGAATGTCGGACATTGTTCGCGATCACCTCGAATATGTCCATGTTTGGCTCGTCGGCCTGGAAGAGCTTGACAAAGGGGATGAGCAGGCCCTCTTCGTAGGTGGAGGTGCTGTCCGCAGAGAACCCCCTGCCCCCGATATCCAGCTGGTGGGCAAGATAACAGGTGAATCCTGCGACCTTCTCGTTCACGATGATCGGAATGCACACGGACGTGTCGTTCAGGTGCCCACCGACCTTCCATGGATCGTTTCCGATCAGGACATCTCCGGGTTGGATATCTTCCAGGTCGTGTTTCTCGAGGAAGAACTTGCATGTCATCCGGATGTGGGCCTCCCCTTCTTCCGAATGGGTCATGAAGTTCCCTTTCGAATCATACAGGCCTGCACTGCAGTCCTTTGCCTCCCGGATGACCGGTGAGAAGGCTGCCCGGATCAGTCCGTACAGCTCGTCATCCAGGATCGCCTTGAGTCGGTTCCACAGGATCTCCAGCGTTACGGGATCAAAACGTGTCATGTTCCTTCCTCTCACCCTATGGTTACGATCAGGTTCAGGTACGCGTCAGTCTCGCATCGCCCCCCCGGCCCGACCACCGTTGTGGACTCTGTCTCTTCCACCACCAGAGGTCCGTCTATCTGGATGCCCGGAGGCAACAGGTAGCGGTCGTACACGTCGCACGGGGCAAACCCCATCTCCGGAAAGTAGATGTCTCGTTGCCCTTTTCTCGCGCGGCTCAAGTCTCGACCCTCTTCCTTCACTTCGCTGAGCTCGAATTTCGGATCCGGGCCGGACACAACAATCTTCCAGTTCAGGCTCATCACATCCAGATCAGGATACATCCACCCATATTTCTGGGTATGTTGCTCATTGAAGGCCCCCTCGATGACGCTGAGATGCTCCTCGCCGAGCTTGCCCGATGGGATGGGAACATCTATCTCCCTTCCCTGGAGGACATACCGCATATCTGCCGATCGGGTCACCGTGATTTCCTCGTCCTTCATCCCTGCCCTGTGCAGGTATTCCCTGCCCTCGGCTTCCATCTCGTCGTAGATTTCGTTGAGAGCCTTCCAGTCGATCTTGTCCAGGTGCATCATGTAGGTCCGGATGAAATCAAACGACAGGGGTGCGACGAGGAACCCCACTGCAGAGGCCACACCCGCACAGGCCGGAACGATGAACCGGGCGAGCCCCAGCGTCTTGGCGACCCCGTAGGCATGCACCGGCCCTGCCCCTCCAAAGGCCACCATCGTGTACTCCGTGATATCCAAGCCCTTCTCAACGGCCTGCACGCGAGCCGTCCGGGCCATGTTCTCGTTCACGATCTTGTGCACCCCCCAGGCCGCCTCTTCCAGAGAGAGGTCGGCGGGCGCGGCGATTCTCTCCTGGATCGCGCCCACAGCTCGGCCCCTGTCCAGGGACATCGTGCCTCCGAGGAAGAAGTGCTCGTTCAGGTAACCCAGGACGAGATCCACATCGGTCACCGTAGGCTCTTCTCCCCCCTGATCGTAGCAAGCCGGACCCGGGTAGGCCTCTGCACTCCGAGGGCCAACGGTCACCAACCCCATTTCATCGACCTGCGCAATGCTTCCACCTCCTGCCCCGACCTCCACCATCTCAATCACGGGCAGGTTGATCGGCAGGCCGCTCCCCTTTCGTATGCGTGAGATCCGGGCGATCTCGAACTCCTTCGTGACGATCGGCTTGCCCCCTTCGATCAGGCAGCTCTTTGCCGTGGTTCCTCCCATGTCAAAGGAAAGGAGCTTGTCCACGTCCTTCAACTTTCCCAGGTAGGAAGAATAGATCGCACCCGCGGCAGGCCCGGACTCCAGGACACGAATCGGGAAGTCACTGGCTGTCTCGGGCATGGTGATGCCGCCGTGAGACAACATCATGAAAAATTGTCCCCCGAATCGCATGCCTTCCAGGTCCTTGTTGAATTTCGAAATGTAGCGTTTCATGTTTGGCAGGGTGTAGGCATTGGCCACCGTGGTCGATGCCCGATCGTACTCCCGTATCTCGGGGATGAGCTCTGAGGAGAGCGTGACCTGCGCGTCGGGATCGATACGATGGATCACCTCCTTCATCTTCTTCTCGTGCACCGGATTCCGGAAGGAATGGAGAAAACAGACGGCAAAGGCTTCGATGCCCTCGTCCAACAACTCCCGCGCAGCCGCCTCGGCCTGCTCTTCGTCGAATTCGACGTATATCTTCCCGTCCCGGTTGATCCGCTCTCGAATTCCCTTCCGATACCTGCGGGGCACCAGGTGTCTGGGCATCTGGATGTACATGTCGTAGCTGTCCCACCGCCCGCCCCGGCCGATCTCGAGGAAATCCCGGAACCCTTCGGTCGTGAGCAGGGCCGTCCTGGCGCCCGACCTATTGATGATGGCGTTGATCACCAGGGTGGTCCCGTGGATGATGTCAGCAAGCTCATCCGAGGCACTGACGCCCGTTTCGTCCAGCACCCTCTGGATCCCTTGGATGGCACCCACAGAGGGGTCCTCGGGCGTTGTGAGAACCTTCCCGGCGTGCAGTGTGTTGGTCTGGGTGTTCAGGAGAACGACATCCGTAAACGTGCCGCCGATATCGCAGCCCAAACGATAGACCTTGCCGTCTCGCGTGCTCAATGTTCAGTCTCCTTTCCGAATCATTTCCCGTGTTCCTCCCGCAGAATCTTGCGCAGAACCTTCCCAAGGGCATTCTTGGGCAATTCATCGATCAGAACGACGGATTTGGGTCGTTTGTACCTTGCCAGCCGGCTCTCGCAGAAATCCGTAATGTCTTCCAGGGTGGGCTCCTCGCCGGCCTTCGGTACGATCACAGCCTTCACAGACTCCCCCCATTTCGGGTCCGGCACAGCAATCACGCTTACTTCCGCCACCTTCGGATGTTGGCAAAGGACCGACTCCACCTCCGCGGGATAGATATTCTCCCCTCCGCTGATGATCAGATCCCTTTTTCGGTCCTGGATGAACAGGAACCCCTCTTCGTCCACCGTTGCCATGTCCCCGGTCCTGAGCCATCCGTTCTGAATGGTGGCGGCCGTCTCTTCAGGCCTCTTCCAGTAACCCTTCATCACGCTGCCGCCCCTGACGAGGATCTCCCCGCTTTCCCCGGGTTTCACCTCTTTGCCCGCCTCGTTTGCGATACGAACATCCACGTGGAAGAAAGGCTTGCCCGCAGATCCTACTTTTCGGAGTGCATCCTCGTGCCGCAGGTAGAGAACCGAACTCGTGGCCTCGGTCAGGCCGTAGGATTGCTGGAACGTAACGTTCTTCTTCTGGTAAGCCTCGATCAGGGGAACCGGGACCGGCATGGCTCCTGCCATGATCGTCTTCACCGAGCTCAAATCCACCTGGTCAAAGGAAGGCATATCGAGCATCAGCTGGAACATCATCGGAACACCCCCGAGGAAGGTGATCTTTTCCTTTTGCACCTGTTCCAGGGTGGTGTCGGGATGGAAGAACGACTCCAGCACGATGGTGCCGCCGGCATACAGGGTCGGAACGGCGCCTCCATTCAGTCCCCCTGCGTGAAACAGGGGCACGGAGATCAGGAACCGCGTATGCGCGTCGAGCTCGAACCCGTGCATGCAGTTCACCGCATTCCAGAAAAGGTTGTTGTGCGTAAGGATTGCTCCCTTTGGGGTCCCCGTTGTCCCGGACGTGTACATCAACGAGAAGGGATCCTCTCCGCCGATAGGCTCCTCAATCGAGGGAGCCTCCGTGGGTTGCCCCTCGATGAGATCTTCAAAGGCCGTCGTCTTGGCCGGTACCGGTGTCCCCTCGACGATCAAATGCTCGATCTCGACCTTCTCGATCGACTCTTCGATCATCCCGAACAGATTCGCATCGGTCAGGAGGACCCTTGCACCGCTGTCGTGCAGGATGTATTCAATTTCACGAGGGGCGAGCCGGAAGTTGATCGGCACCAGGATCACGCCCAGCATTGCGCAGGCAAACGTGGATTCCAGGAATACGTTGGAATTCAGGCTGAAGATCGCAAAACGGTCTCCCTTACGGAGACCCATCTTCCCCAGGGCATGGGTCATTCGATTCACGCGATCGTTGAAGTCCCGGTAGGTCAGCCGGAGTTCGCCAAAGACGATCGCCTCTTTCTCCGGGTGGAGTTGGCTGCGTCGAGACACCCAGTCTCTCACGTTCATGATGATCCTTTCGATCAGCCCTTTGGGCCTCTCGCTATAGTTGTACCACCCACGATCTTCCCTGGCCTGCAAAAGGTCGACAGAAAACTATCGCTATGTTTCCCTGGCAGAGTTCAAGCTGTTCGGGGCTGTCCTGGGTTCCGTCGGAGATTTGTGCCGGGCGACTTGGTAGGGGGAGGGGGAGACGGAGCCCAAGCAAATCGGAGAGGGAACCCAGGACAGCCCCGAAGTGCAATACTCCCCTGAAACATAGCGATATTTCCTTGTCACCCCACTAGAGGAGCTTGTTGAGCTTCATTGCAAGCTGCATATTCCCCTTGACCTTCAGCTTGCCCGTCATGAAGGCCATCTGCGGATTCAGCTTCCCGTTGATGAAGTTCACGAAGTCCCCGGTCTTCATCGTTATCTGAATGTCGGGTTTCTCGTGGCCGCCGTCGTGAATGGTCAAGACGTTGTCCCGGATCTCTACTCCCCAGGTGCCTGCGTTGTCTCCCGTAATCTGGAAAACCAACACACCATCGAACCCCTCCACGGTGCTCGGGTCGTCCTTGACCTTCTCAGGCAGTTCCTTCTCAAACCAGTCTTTCGGTTCCTTGATGGCCATGATTCCCTCCTTGTCCAAAGGTTTTCTGATTCGGTTGCCTTCCTTCTATCTTTCCCTGAGACGACGAAGCCGTCTTCTCCTTCTACACCAACTTGTTCAATCTCCGCAGATCTTGTGCAACGTCGGCCAACCCAGACGCCTCCAAGGTCTCCTTCAGGGGGATACCCGTTGCCACATCCCATCCTCTGGCTTGGTAGTATTCATCCAGCAGCCCTGAGAACTTCTCTTCGTCCAGCTTGAGGCCCACTCGCTGCCCCTTCTTGATCGGCTCTGTAACCTTCCCGGTCATCTTGTCGTCCGCCCGTGTGATCCCTTCGCGGACCAGAAACGCCCTCTCCAGGTTCCTCACGCGCCGGCTGGCCGTTCGAACCGACTTGCCGTCCATTTCCATGCCGGTGCACGTCTCGAAGAGGCGGGCCAGCTCATCGAAGCTCACCTCCTGGCCGGTCCATTCGGTGAAGAACTTGCAGATCCCCATCACGTCACAGGCCATGCACAGATCCTGGTAGTAGATCGTTACCGCTGCCTTGTTGTACGACAGGGGATCCAGATCGTCCGTGCCGAACTTCGCCAGGGCCTCTCGGGAGTCCATGCCCTTGATCTCTACGATCGGCATTCCCTCTTCCACGTGGGCAGGGATCGTGGCGGTCACATAGTTGAGGGCGGTGCCAATCAATACCTTGACCTCTTCGCCTCCGCACTGCACGCCACGGACCGAGCTCACGAACCGGTCTGCTCCTCTACCGATCTTCCGAGCCGCGGATTCGACGCCGTCCGCGAGCAGATCGCCAAACCCTTCCCTGTACGCACCCTTTTCCATCATCTTCAGAATCGCGTCGACATTCCCCCACTCCAGGGGGATCCCGTCCGTGTCCGCGGTCGTGATGATTCCGTTCTCGTACCAGTCCATGGCCACGCTGAGGATGTACGGAAATTCTCGAGTGTTGATGCCGTACCGGTTTGCCATGTTGAGAAACTTGAGCAGCGCCTCTCGATCATCCACGCCCAGACCGGCACCAAAAGGTACCTGTGTCGTCGAGAACTCCGGCTTGGCCCCTTCCTCACCCTTGAAGCGCCCCTCCGTGATCTTGAAGTGGTGACTGCAGTGGATGGGGCAACAGAAGCAGGCAACCGGTTTCTTGAAGTACTCGGCGATCTCAACCGCACCGATGTTCTGGACGTTCTCCCAGTCACCGGCTTGTCCGTAGTTTCGAACGGAGAGGTAGCCCATCATGTTGTAGAAGGTCGTCCCGGGAAGGGTGCCGTAGTCCGCGATCAGGGAGTAGAACTCGTTGTTCACGATTCTCCGGACGAGATCCTTGGCATACTGGACGAGTGCCGCCGGGTCGGCGACCTCTACCGAGCCGCTTCCCCTGACGGCGATGGCCTTGACCTTCTTGGCGCCCATGATGGCGCCCAGGCCGGTCTCCCCGGCCGCCCGATTGATGTTGAAGATGATGCAGGCGTACCTCGCCAAATTTTCGCCGGCCGGACCGATGGAACCGATCTGGACATCCTTGGTTCCAAGTTCTTCCTTGATCCGGGCTTCCGTCTCCCAGGTATCCTTGCCCCAGAGGTGCTCCGCAGGCCGGACTTCCACCTTTCCGTCGTCGATCCAGATATAGACAGGCGACTGGGCGATGCCCCTGAGCAGGATTTGATCGTAGCCTGCATACTTCATCTCCGGCCCGAACTTGCCGCCCACGTTCGTCATGCCGAGATACATTTTGTCAAAGGTCTTGGCGGTGATGCTCATCCTCGAGTTTCCCGGCGCAATGGTCCCGCACATCGGCCCGGTCGTGAAGAGCATCACGTTATCCTCAGAGAGGGGATCCACACCCGGCTCGAGCAAGTCGTACAAACACCGGGAGTTCAAGCCCCGTGCACCCAGATACTTCTCCCTGAGACTCTGCTCCAAGGGCCTCTTGGTGACCTTACCGCTGGAAAGATCGATGTCCAGCACGAAGCCCTTCCAGCCGTATGTTTTTTCAGTAGCGTTCATGGTACCGTTCCATGGCTTTTCGGCATAGGTCTCGCTCTCGTCGTTTCTCCATAGCTCTTAGCCGTTAGCCTCCCCCCTCCCGGGGCTTGGGTGGTTACGGCCTGACCCCCGATCCCTGACCCCTGTCTTTCGCCTTTTCCCTTTCGCCTTTGACCTTTGCCCTTTCCCCTGTGTCCTTTAGTCGGTCTCCAACTGGATCGCTTCCGTGACACATAGGGTCACGCATTCCGGCTCGCCCCCGCAGAGATCGCATTTGATCAGGCTCTGTTCAGAAGGATCGACCCTTCTGGCCCCGAATCGGCAGGCCTCGATGCAAGCAAGACAACCCATGCATTCACGCACCGGGTTCAGGACCACGAGGGCGAGTTTCTCATCCCAGTAAATAGGTGGTTTGGGATCTTTCGCCAAGGGACACGCGGCAATGCAACGTGGCTCCTGGCTGTCGCCTGCCCGACAGGCCCGTATGTTCTGCTGGCAGACATGGGGGATGTCCTTCCCCACCCTGGCGTCTGTCTCGATCCAGATCCTGGAGCTCCTCGAGCTGAACCGCGCTGTCTTCTGCACGGAACAGGCCATCTCACACATCCGACAACCGGTGCAGGCCACGCTTCGAGCCCGTATTCTTGGCATCTCCCACCTTTGTTTGCCGGTTCCCCGTGTTCAGGGGTCGGCCTACTTCTCCTGCCCAGTGCGTTCTATCTCGGCATGCCGAGCATGAAGGCGATCGTGGACAGCTGGATCTCGGATGGACCGATATCCACGGTTTGCAGCACTGCTTCTCGATACCATCGCTGCATCGGGTATTCCATGGCGTACCCGTAGCCACCCATCACCTGCATTCCGTCGATCGTGGCCTGCTTGTAGATCTCCGAGGATTTGAGCTTCGCCATCGTTGCCTTGAGGTGCGACTCCATCGAATCTCCCTGCTCCTCCAGCCAGGCCGCATTGTACGTCAGAAGTCGGGCAGCCTCGATCTCCATCGCCAGGTTGGCCAGCTTGTGTTGAATGGCCTGGAACTTGCCGATGGGCTGGCCGAACTGCTCTCGCTCGGATACATACTTCAAGGCGTAGTCGAGCACCGAGCGGGCAGCCCCGACATTATACGCAGAGATGCCGATCCGCTCGGTGTTCACGATGGAGATCATGTGGTAAAAGCCCTTGTTGAGTTCTCCCAACAGGGCATCCTTGGGTACCTTGCAGCCCTCGTAGAAGACCTCAAAGGCCGGCATCACGTGGCCGCCGAGTTTGTCGATCTCTTTCATCGTAATGCCCGGGCTCTTCGCATCCACGATCAACAAAGAGAGCCCTTTGTGTTTCTTCACGGTCTTGTCGGTCCTTGCCGCCACCATCACGTAGTTCGCCACGTTGATGATGCTGGTCCACATCTTGTGGCCGTTGATCACAAGGTGGTCCCCGTCCAGGTCCGCGGTCGTGGTCAGGGAGGCAATATCAGAGCCCGCATTCGGCTCCGTGAAAGAAATCGAAAAGATCAACTCCCCGGCCGCGATCTTCGGCAGGAAGAATTTTTTCTGATCTTCTGTTCCGTGAAGCCGGATGGCATCCACGGCAAAGATCGCCGTGGGGATGAAATCGGTCCCCATTCCTGCCCTGCCCTGTTCCTCGAGCAGGATCGCGACATCCATCATCCCCCTCGCGGATCCACCGTATTCCTCAGGCACACAGGTGCCGTACCATCCCATGTCCGTCATCTTCTTTCGCAACTCGTGCGGGAATTCCTTCCTTTCATCGAGTTCCCGGATGTACTCCGGCGGGCACTCCTTCTTGACGAAATCCTGGATGGACTGTCGCAGGACGTTCTGTTCTTCTGAAAAACCGAATTCCATGTCTCTGACTCCTTTGGCCGTTAGCTGTTAGCTGTCAGCCCTTGCCCCACCCCTGGATTCCCGCGTGCGCGGGAATGACGGACCTTTTTCGCCTTGGGTGGGCTTTGCCCTTTGGCAGAGGCGGGGCCTGACCCCTGACCCCCGATCCCTGACCCCTTACCTTTCGCCTTTGACCTCTTCCCTTTCGCCTTTCCCTATGCTATCGATCGATCTCCAGCAAGAATTCATCTAACAGAGCGTTGAAAACCTCGGGTTGTTCGATGCAGGCCAGGTGTCCAGCCTTCTTGATCTTCACCAGCCTCGCATCCGGGATCGCCTGCACATACAGATCCGCATCTTCCAGGGGAAACTCTGTCACGTCGTCCTCCCCCACCACAACGAGCGTCTTGGTCCGGATCTCACCCAGCCGGTCCTTCAGGGGCGGCCGGGTGGCAAGGGCCCGGATGCTCCGGGCATACCCTTGCGGTGAGGCGGCTTGCATCCTCTTCTTGCAGTCCGCCACGAAACCGCTTTTCTCCTCTTGGAACCACGGAGAGAACACGACCGAGCAGAAGCCTTCGGCCAGCATCTCCATACCCTGGGACTCCGCGATCTGGGCGCTCATTTCGAAACGTTCCCTCATCTCCTCCCTGCCCCCCTCCGACGCGCCCACCAGCACCATGCCCAGGAGCCGACCCGGATGGTCCAGGGCAAAGCGCAGGGCTGTCATCGCGCCCATGGTCAGCCCGACCAGCACGGCTTTCTCGAACGAAAGGGCATCGAGCAAGCCGAGGATGTCGTCCGAGAAAACCTCTA